>JAAELZ010000616.1 GCA_024226105.1 Pseudomonadota bacterium
TCTTCCTATAGGAAACAGGGCCTGCTCAAGCCCCTCCAGGAACAGCGTCAGGCCGAGTAGTACATAAGCAAAGCCAATCAGCGTCTTGCGCAAATTGACGATTGGCTTGCGAATTACCAGCAACTGAAAGCCGAAAATAATGGCAACGATAGGCAACACGTCTACCATCGTCTCGAACAAGGCCAGCCCAAAACCCGTTAACCAGCTCATGACACCACCATCCCGTAAACCAGCACAAATATGATCGGCGTCAGGGAGGCAAATGCAATCAGGCCGAAGCCATCCGTCATGGGGTTACGCCCCTTGATACTGGAGGCCAGCCCCACCCCGAGTGCGGTGACCAGCGGCACGGTAATCGTCGAAGTCGTCACCCCGCCTGAATCGTAGGCAATGCCAATGATGAATTCCGGTGCAAAGGCTGTCATGATCACAACAACCAAATAGCCGCCGGCGATCAGATAGTGAATCGGCCAGGCGCGCAATATACGCAGCACTCCGATAACAAGCGCCAGTCCAACTGCGACCGCTACCGTAATCCTCAAGCCATTAGCGTAACTTTCCTGTGCCGCCTCACTGATGCCTATGATGGCGCCATCAGCCGCGATTTTGGCCGCCTCATCCGCCACGGCGATCAGTGCCGGTTCCGCTATCGTGGTACCAAAACCCAGCGTAAAGGAGAACAGCAACAACCAGAACACACTGCCTTTGCGTGCAAATGCATGCGCCATCGCCTCGCCAATGGGAAACAGGCCCATTTCCAGACCAAAGGTAAAAAAGGTAAGACCAAGTACCACCAGCAGTGTCCCAAACAGCAAGCCTGTCACATTCGGAACCGACTGATGCAATACCACCAGCTCGAAAAACAATATCACCAGAACGATGGGCAACAGGTCGCGCAGGCTGCCCAGCAGCACACGCAGGAAGTTGGAGAGCTCCTTATTCAAGTTAAACTCCAGCTGAATCGAACATTGGCATCCTGGTAAAAAAACCGAACAAACCGGTCACTTCAACCATATTTATGTATCTCCTTACATTTAGCAAATTCACTTATAATTACACCTTCTTGTTAGCCGAACACTAGTTCACCGCGCAAGCACGAGCATACATCGATTATATTGGGAATATCACAGCGTGAGCACAAAAACCGAACTTGAAACCAAAATTCCTCCTCCCTTGCTGGGGTTTGTCACCGCATTATTGATGTGGTTACTGGCTCAGTTGCTACC
Organism: Pseudomonadota bacterium; assembly: GCA_024226105.1. GTDB lineage: Bacteria > Pseudomonadota > Gammaproteobacteria > Arenicellales > Poriferihabitantaceae > JAAELZ01. Next base: position 1,227 of record JAAELZ010000616.1, read on the forward strand.
AACCCTGTCCATGGTTTCATCCAATCTCTATCGGGTTGGAATCGTAGTGATGCTTGCGGGTTTTTGCCTGGACGTGATCGGTTTACTACAGTTTCGAACAAATAGTACCACCATAAACCCACTGTCACCTGAAAAAGCCAGCAGCATGGTAACGACGGGCCTGTATAAATACTCGCGCAACCCAATGTACCTGGGCCTGTTGATTGTGCTGTCCGGATGGGCGCTGTACCTGGGTAACCTGGCAAGTTTTGCCTGCCTGCCGATATTTGTACGCCTGATAACGAAGTTCCAGATTCTGCCCGAGGAGCGGATATTGAAAGAAAAGTTTGGCGCGCCGTATGAGGAGTATCTTGGTAATGTGAGGAGATGGATATAGCTTGGTGTTAGCTGTATCTTTGGACTAATGTGCTATTTATGTTCTTGGACTAGTCCACAAACACAGGTAACATCCGACACCACAAACACTCTCAAGCCACCACATTTACCGGCGCACCCTGCAACCAGGCCTGCAAGTTGCCCGCTACTTTATCCATCAAGCGCTGACGCGCTTCAATACTGGCCCACGCAACGTGCGGTGTAACGATGATATTCGGCACATCGGGCTGAAGCAGGGGATGATCGACAGGGGGCGGCTCCTGCTCCAGAACATCGATTCCGGCGCCTTTGATTTCACCCGACTTCAGCGCTTCAGCCAACGCTGCATTATCGACCACGGCACCGCGCGCGGTATTAATCAAAATCGCCGACGGTTTCATTTTCTGCAAAGCGCTTGCATTGATTAAATGATGCGTACCCGGCACCAGCGGACAATGCAGGCTCACGATATCGGATTCCGCGAGCAAATCATTCATTGCTAACCTGCCCGCCTGCGGTTCACCACCGGGGCGTTGGGCAATCACGATGCGCATACCAAACGCCAATGCCAGTTTTTCCACACCTTTTGCCAGCGTACCATATCCCACCAAACCCAGCGTCTTTCCTTCCAGCTCGGTTATCGGGTAACTCAAGGTTGAAAAATGGGTCGCAGTCGACCAGGTGCCACTGGCCGTTTCATTGGCATAGTTGAGCAAATTGATCGATAGCGCAAGGATCAGAGAAAATACATGCTGCGCAACACTGGCGGTTCCGTAATCTGCCACGTTGCAAACCGTGATACCCCGTGCGCGGCAGGCCTCCAGGTCAACATTATCGGTACCCGTTGCGGTCAACAATATCAATCTCAATCGCGGCAGTGAGGCGATTAATTCGGCCGTCATCTTTACTTTGTTAATAATGGCTATGCTTGCATTTTGCAGTCGTTCGTAACATTCCTCATCTGAGGTTGACGGATAACGATTCCAGTTTTTAACTTGCGCAAACAGCGCTGTTAAATCCAGATCACCCAGCGCATAACTCGCCTCGTCCAGCAGTACCGCATAGTGTTCACTCATTTCTCACCTGTTATTGTATAAATTTTCTGGATCGTCCGGTTCCGCCACACCCGGCCGGCTGGATTTATTCGATTCGGTTCCGAACCATTTATTCAGCCAGCCACCTAATTTGTCATCCAGCGGCTCACAACGATGATTCGACAGCGGCTCGTAACCGGCAATAAAGTAACGTGTTTCGCTCTGCTGCGTACAACCCTCAACCGCAGTGCCCCCCTCTACATCAACTTCAACCTCAACGATGCCCTCCGGCCGAAGCAGGTTCAGACTCTGCAAGTCCAGTCCGGACATCACCTGCGCCCAGGCACGCAAGGCCCCGCTTGATCCCGTCAGGCCGGTGGGGGCGTTATCATCCTTGCCGATCCACACTACCGCGAGATAGTTTTCGCCAAAGCCGGCAAACCAGCTATCCCGGTATTCGTTTGTAGTTCCGGTTTTCCCGGCAAGCTTAACACCGGGAATCAGCCCGGCCAGGGCGCGCGCTGTACCGGTTTCTGCCACGGCTTGAAGCATATCTATCACCAGAAAATCTGCGCGGGCGTTGACCATTTGCTCTCCGTCAGATTGATACTTGACCAACACCTGGTTATCGCTATTTGCAACCAATCTCAGGGTGGTCAACGGTTGCAATCGGCCATTATTGGCCAGCGTCTGATACATTTGAGCCACATCCAGCAGGCTGACATTGCTCGCACCCAACAGCATTGACGGATAGCGCGGAAACGGCTCACGCACCCCGAGGCGTTGCAGGGTTGTCGCCACCGCATCCAGTCCCACATCCATACCCACTTTTACCGCCGGAACATTGTAGGATCGAATCAAGGCTTCGTACAGGCTCACTTCCCCACGAAACTGCTTGTCATAGTTTCCCGGGTTCCAGGCCTCACCCGTCTCTAGCTCGATGCTAAGCGGGGTATCTTCAATAATGGTGCTGGTTGAATAGCGCGCGGGATTGAGCAGGGCCGTGAGATAAACTGCTGGCTTTACCAGCGACCCGATGGGGCGTTTGGCATCCAGTGCACGGTTAAAATCACCGGCTTTACCATCCCGTGCGCCAATCAACGCCACAATCTCTCCGGTTTTCGGCTCCAGGATGATCATCGCACCCTGGAGGCTGCCCGCGTCTATCGCATGTTTTTCCTCGAGCGCGCCCAGGGCGGTTTTAAAGCGGGCCTGCGCTATCTGCTGAACCGATTCATCCAGGGTAGAGTACACATTCAGCCCACCTTCCTTCAAATAGCTGCTGTTATAACTTTCACCCAGCTGACGATTGAGCAGATCGATATAGGCGGGATAACGGCTGGCACCTATATTTTTACTACGCACCACATCCAGGCCTGTTTGTTTATAAAGTTCAACTTCCCCGGCACTGATGGAACCGTTTTTGTGCAAGTTTTGAAGCACCAGATTACGCCGGATCGTCGCCCGCTCGATATTCCGAAAAGGGTTGTAAGCTGAGGGCGCGGGAATCATGCCCACCAGCAACGCCAATTGTGCGGGGTTTAAATCCTGCAGTTTTCGGCCAAAGTAGAACTGCGCCGCGAGGCCAAAACCGTGTATCGCGCGATTCCCTGACTGACCGAGGAATATCGTATTGAGATAACGTTCCAGTATCTGGTTTTTGGAATACCGCCATTCAATGATCATCGCCATCATCGCTTCATTGACTTTTCGCTTGAGAGTTCGGGAATCATCCAGATAGAGGTTTTTGACTAGCTGCTGAGTAAGCGTACTGCCGCCCTGAGTGACACGACCCTCTCGAATATTTTGTACAATGGCCCGCATAATCCCCAGAGGATCAACGCCATGGTGACTCATAAAGCGTCTGTCTTCCATGGTAAACAGGCCGTCAATCAGTAACTGGGGCACCTCGTGAAGCTTTAACAGAATCCTGTCTTCCATCGGCCCCGTCATGAGGTTACCGATCAGGCCTGGAGCCAGCTCAAACTGCTCCAGTGATTTTGCACTGCGATGGTCCGTCAGTTTCAATACGCGTCCGTCAAACAGTTCCACCCGCACCGCACTAGGAACAGGATGTGTGGCCATGCCGGGACGCAAGATATCCACCACCTGCCCGAAAAAGGCAAAATCACCCGGCCTGGCAATCTCTTTCGCCTGCCGGTACCCGTGCGCCAGCAACTCTGTCCGGATATCGGATACCTCAAGCGCATCGCCCGGCCTCAGCGTATAGGGTCGGGCGTACAGATGCGCCGGAATACTCTTGAAGGGTGTGTCAAAACGAGCCTGTATTCGACGATCCAGCACCCATATCCACCCAGCCAGCACGAGCGCAACAAGCAGCGCGATAATGGCAAATATTTTTAGCAGTACACGAAGCAATGGATACCGCCCGCGGCTTATTGCTCTTTTACTAACACGTTTCGCGCGTGGCCGTTTCTTCGAGCCTTTGCGCACGGGCGCGCGCTTTTTGACCGTTACTTTCTTTTTGAGCGAAGTTTTTTTCCTGCTGCCCGGCCCGCTTTTCGTCTTGTGTTTGCTTACGCCACTCTTTGGCCGTCCCGGCCTGCGTTTTGCATCCTTTCTGGGGAGGATTTTTGGCATTAGCTCAAATCTGCCTTACACGCCCAGCACCATTCAAAATTAGCCGGATTGATCTCTTCACATTCTGGACATATCGTATCCGCCACCTGTGATCGGGCCTGTGCCTCAAAGCCCGCAATTATGCTTCGCGCCCGCTCGGCATCCGGTTCACGTGTTAGCCAGACTTCCGGATAACTCACGGCCAATTCCCCCAGGCCACTGGACTGGTGGGCATTTTCGATTTTTGCCGGAATAAACTGTTGCTCAAGCAAATTGACCACCAGTTGTGCCTGTGTAAGATCGCGAGCAAGATAGATACGTTTCATAGTTAAAGATTAGGAGCCTGCCTGAAGAAAGTCCAGCACAAACTTATTTTGAAGCGTACTCATGTTACATAGACAGATGCTGAAGATAAGACATGTTTACATAAGGTTTTATTTATGGTTCAATTCAGCGTCAAAATTACAGGTTCCGGGTCGCGTTAAAGAATATGCATATCACTATCCGACAATTACAGGTATTCGCATCGGTAGCGAAACACTTAAGCTACACACGCGCGGCAGAAGAGCTACATTTGACCCAGCCCGCAGTCTCAATGCAAATAAAACAGCTAGAGAAATCCGTTGGCCTAAATCTATTTGAGCAAATAGGGAAAAAAATCTATCTTACTGAGGCGGGTAACGTGGTGCTCGAGCACGCAATCTCCATCACCTCCAAGTTAAAGTCGATCGAGAATGATCTCGAGCAACTCAAGGGGATCGATGGCGGCCGTCTGACGGTCTGTATCGCCTCCACGGTTAACTACTTTGCAACTCGCCTGATTTCACGTTTTAGCCAGGCTTACCCCAGCGTGCAAATCAGCCTGGATGTCACCAACCGCCACGACCTGTTGAAACGACTGGAGACCAACGAACCCGACCTGGTTTTGATGGGGCGCCCCCCTTCAAGTGCCGATTTGACCTCGACCGCCTTCATGGATAACCCGCTGGTGATCATAGCGAATCCGCATCACCCGCTGGCAGGCAAGGCCAAAATCCCCATCAAACGCCTGGCAGGCGAAAAATTCGTGCTACGCGAGCAGGGCTCCGGGACGCGTTCGGCAATGGAGGACATTTTTAAAAAACATCAGGTCGAACCAAAAATCGGCACCCAGCTTTCCGGAAATGAATCAATCAAACAGGCCGTTGAAGCGGGATTAGGATTGGCACTGGTCTCATTTCACACCGTCGATCTGGAACTCAAGGCCAATCGACTGACGACGCTTGATGTGCAGCATTTTCCGATCCTGAAAAAATGGCATATTGGTCA
>JAAELZ010000617.1 GCA_024226105.1 Pseudomonadota bacterium
CTCTGTGAATCACAGGTGCACGGTTTTTGAGGAAATCAGCTTGTTTTTCGTATGCCATTTTATCAGAAACGGGGATTACTCGTGGTTTTGTCAAATGGTTATAGTTTCTGAGCAGGCCCCAAATAGCATGGATTAAAGACCCGCCTGCCTTAACTACGCTAAAATGGGTACCGGGATTTTAATCCCGGTTTTTATGGCTTTTTGGCAGGATTGAAGCCCCGCTTTCTTTTGCCTTTATACGTTAAAGCGAAAATGCAGAACATCGCCGTCCTGGACAATATAGTCTTTTCCCTCAAGGCGTAGTTTTCCGGCTTCCTTTGCGCCGTGTTCACCTTCGTACTTTATAAAATCATCGTAAGCGATGGTTTCTGCGCGAATGAAACCACGTTCAAAATCGGTATGAATCACACCCGCTGCCTGTGGCGCCGTCGCATTCTTTAATACCGTCCAGGCACGCACCTCTTTGACGCCGGCGGTAAAATAGGTGATCAAATCCAGTAGTTTGTAACCCGCAAAAATCATACGATTCAAACCCGGCTCTTCGAGGCCCATTTCTTCGAGAAACATGGCCTGCTCATCCGCATCCAGGGTTGAAAGTTCCTGCTCAATAGCCGCACATATCGGTACCACTTCAGCATTCTCGCTTTTAGCGTATTCGACAATTGCGTCGAGATGCGGATTATTTTCAAAACCCTGCTCATCGACATTGGCAACATACAGCGTCGGTTTGCTGGTGATAAAAAAGGTGCTTTTTAACAAGGCCTGCTGGTCTTCATCCAGATCCATGGTACGTACGGGTTTTCCTTCGTTCAGATGTGCCTGCACAGAATCGAGAAATTTTGCCAGCCTGATTTGCTCTTTATCGCCTGATTTGGAGGCCTTCTGAGCTTTTTGCAGCGATTTCTCCACGCTCTCCATATCGGCAAGTATCAATTCAGTATTGATCGTCTCGATATCCGAAACAGGATCAATTTTGTTGGCAACGTGGGTGATATTGCTGTCTTCAAAGGCGCGTACGACGTGCGCAATGGCATCGGTTTCGCGGATGTGGGATAAAAACCGATTACCGAGACCCTCACCCTTTGAAGCCCCTTCCACCAGGCCGGCGATATCTACAAATTCGATGGTGGTCGGCAAAATGCGCTGTGGGTTGACGATTTTGGAAATCGCATCCAGACGCACGTCCGGTACGTCAACCATACCCACGTTCGGGTCGATGGTACAAAAGGCATAATTCGCCGCCTGCGCCGAAGTTGATTTTGTCAAGGCATTGAACAGGGTTGATTTACCCACATTCGGTAAACCTACAATTCCGCATTTGAAACCCATTGTATTACCTTCTTTTTAAGTTAGCCAAACGTCATTGCGAGGAACGTAGCGACGTGGCAATCTAAATGTATCCAACATGCAGGAGCAAATTCCTGCACACTATTACAGCGTTTCTAA
>JAAELZ010000618.1 GCA_024226105.1 Pseudomonadota bacterium
TCTGAAAACCAGGAGAGAAGGCCGATATTGGCGCCTTCCAGAGCGAATAGAAATACCAGAACAGCGTAAGGGGCGGTGAACAGCCAGCGTGCCCATTTGCTGAATCTGCTGGTTTTCGGCTCCTTATCTGCTTTGTCAAGCCCGGTAATCTCAGGTAAAACCGAGTTGATTGGCTGCACGACAATAAGTAGTTTGATGATGCGCATATACATCGGCATGAAAATAAACATCAGCAAGGCGTAGTAGAGATAGCCCGGGCTGATTTGTTCCCATTCAGCCATTTCTGCCGCGATCACGATGTTTTTGAGAGCGATCGAATAGAAAAAAATGAGTGCAATGACAATCAGCCAGTAGCGGTTATTGGCAACGGCACTTTTTAGAACGTCAGTTTCACCGTCATCATGTTCTAGTTTGGCGCGTGCGATCAGGAAAGTGCCAACGATCAGTGACAGGGTCGCAAGCGTAATCAGGATCAGAGTATTTAGCTGTAACGATTCGGCTGGAAAGTCGAGCTGTACCAGCACAGTGCTCGAATAGATTGCTATGAGAACCGGAGTGAAAAAGCCCAGCACCGTCCAGAAGTAAATATTTCGACTGTGATTGCCCCGGATAAATAGCTCTTTACATACAGGGCTGAAAAGCAGTTCTTTGAAGATATCGCGTATTGCCCAGACGGTTGCAATCATCAGTAGGATGGAAGAGGCGAAAACCTGGATCGGGCTGCCCTTTTCGACCAGTGTCAGGGTGCTGCCAACCGATAGCAATAAAAACAGGGTGATTTTCACCAGGTCGAGTGCCAGCCCGACCATCGACCTGGTGAGGCGATGGTAAACGGCATAACTCCCGTCCTGGCGTAAATTTGACCGTAGCCTGAAAACAGGCCTGAAAGCTAGCTTCACCAGGGTCAGGCTCGCCGCGATAATCAGGCCAAGCGACAGGATTACCTTTAACAGTTTGCTTTGCCCGTTAATATAAAACAGCGTACCAAAAAACTGGCTCCAGTTTCTGCCATAGTCGTGGCTGCTAGCTCGTATTTTTTTTAACCCTGCGTCAAACTGCTGTGAGCGCTCCTGTAACGACATGATGGCGTAGGAAACATAGGACTCTCCCATCATGGAGCCGGATGTTGGCTTATTGGCTTCACGTGTCCTGATTTGCTCAAGCAACATCTTGCGCGATTCTTCATCGGTCATGGTTGCAACGTGCTCCATGGCGTCCTGTTGAGACATTTCCTCTAACTTGATTGCTGGAGTTGCCTCAGAGCTACCAAACCCCGGGATTTGTGCCGTTGCTGACAGGCTGCTCAGAACAAGTGTGAAAAATAAAACGAAGCCGCGTGCGAGTGAGTTGGGCATTTTGCTTGTCCGGATCTGAAATGTATAAATTTATTGGAGTGTATTTAATATTCTGCGGGCGTTACAATGCGTGGCAGGAACACCATTTCTAAATATTGTTGTTCCTGGGGTTCGCTTATACAATCTTCCCCGGTTTTCAGCGTGACATAATACCATAAGACCATGACAACCATTCCATCAAACAGACTCGAGAACGCGCGTATACTGATATACAGCCATGATACCTTTGGTCTCGGCCACTTGCGGCGCTGCCGCGCAATTGCGCATGAAATTGTTGAAAGATATAAGGGTGTGTCGGTGCTGATAATTTCAGGCTCGCCGGTGATCGGTAGCTTTGAATTCAAGGCGCGCGTGGATTTCATCCGCATTCCGGGTATTATCAAATTGCAAAATGGTGAATATACGTCGCTTAGTTTGCACATTGATCTCAGTGAAACCCTGGCGATTCGCGAGGCCATTATCAGGCAGACTGCCAAAGCCTATGCACCCGATCTTTTTATCGTAGACAAGGAGCCCCTGGGTTTGCATGGTGAGGTTCGCAATACGCTTTATGATCTCAAAGCACGTGGCGTGCGCACGGTGCTGGGGCTTAGAGACGTACTGGATGATACCGAGACATTGCTGGAAGAATGGGTGAAGAAGCAGGTTTTCCCCAATCTCGATACGCTGTATGATGAAATCTGGATTTACGGTGTAGCGGATTTTTATCAACCTCTAAAAGGCTTGCCGCTGGAGGCTTCTGTGGATGTCAAAACGGTGTATACGGGTTATTTGAAGCGCCTGCCGGAGGGTATTGCTGTTGACGACATAAGGCACACTACGCCGTACTTGCTGGTTACCCCCGGCGGAGGTCGTGATGGGCGCGAACTGATTGATCTGGTGGTCTCGACCTATCGACAATTTACGACCCTGCCTTATCATGCGGTTATTGTACTTGGCCCGTTTATGCATGCAGATGATCGCCAGTACTTTCATAAGCAGGTTGAGCAGATGAGCAATGTAACATTACTTGATTTTCATCCGCGTATGGAGACCCTGATCGTAGGCGCTGCGGGCATGATTACCATGGGTGGTTACAATACCTTTTGCGAAATACTTAGTTTTGATAAACCTGCATTGCTGTTCCCACGTACTGTGCCGCGCACTGAGCAATTGATTCGTTGTAAGCGGGCCGATGAACTGGGCATGCTTACGGTGCTCGATCCCGAGACAACCACCGCGGAACAACTCATGCAGCATATCGAGTCGTTTGACAAATTACCCAACCCCTCAAGCTGCTTCCTGCTGGGAATGCTCGAAGGCATGAATACAATTTCGCAGCGTATGATAGATCTGTTGCCCGCAGACCGTATCCGGCCAATTGCGACCCAAAGCGGACAGCATCGCGACGCAATCGCAAATTAGCCGGAATGCGGAGTGCCCTGTGACGCAAAGAGTAGCGATTTATGTTCAGCATTTGCTGGGTGCAGGGCATCTGGTCAGAGCGATGTCGCTTGCGGAAAGTCTGAGCCGGAGTGGCCATCAGGTATTGCTGCTCTCCGGCGGGTTCCCAATCGATCGGGCGGTTGAAGGATACCAGTATTTCCAGCTACCCCCCACATGCGCGATTGAAGGTGATTTTAATCGTCTGGTAGACGAGTACGGTAAAGCCGTTGATGAATCCTGGCGTAAAAGTCGTGGGCTTATGTTAATGGCTGAAGTGGTTAAATTTGAACCAGACCTGGTGATAACTGAAACCTTCCCATTCGGGCGACGGCAATTTCGCTTTGAGCTGGAACCCCTGATAAACTGGGTTAAAAAGCAGTCCTCTGTACGTTTAATGGCGTCGATTCGTGATGTTCTACAGCGCCGTAATGAAGCGAAAAATCGACTCACGGTGAAAACCATAGAGCACTATTATGACGGCGTGCTGGTACACGCTGATCAAAGCCTGTTTAAGCTCGATGCGTCCTTTCCGCTTAGCCATGAGATCGAGGATAAGTTAATCTATACCGGGTATATACACCAGCCGGCGAAAATACAAACTACCTCCATACAAAAAGGGGAGGGGTATTGTGATGGTCAGGATGAAATTATCGTTTCAGGTGGTAGCGGCACGGTTAGCGCATGTCTGCTCGGAACCGCTCGCCTTGCCAGACCCTTGAGTTCTGCGAAGTCTCGAGTGTGGCGTTTATTAACCGGGCGCGATTTATCTGTTGCTGCCCAAAGCCCTGAAGCTGGGTTGATTATTGAACCCAATCGCCCTGATTTTTTCAACTTGTTGAGTCGATGTGCGTTGTCGGTCTCACAGGCGGGTTATAACACCACGCTCGACGTACTGGCCAGCGGTGCCCGTTCGCTGATGATTCCATTTGCGGGTGATGGGGAAACCGAGCAAAACGACCGGGCACAGGCACTTGAAAAAGCAGGGCGCGTGTTAAGGATTGCCGAGTCAGACCTGACACCAGAGGGCCTCGCGCGGGCGATTGACCGTGCACTTGAAATGGAGCCGGTGAAAATTAAAGCTGACTTGAATGGTGCGGCTAACAGCGCGTTATTGATAACGCAAAAGCTACGAGAATGGAACGCCTGATGTTTGGAGCACTGCTCGATGAACTTGAAAAATGGTCCGATACCGGAAAGGTTGCCGAGTTCTGGTGGCGTGATGATGATGCGCAGAAATCAACTAAGCAACTTGAGCAGTTGCTGGTAATCAGTGACAGGCACCGTGCTGCCGTATCTCTGGCGACAATTCCGCACGGAGTGCAGGTTTCTCTGGCTGAGGTGTTGTCCGGTCGTGACCAGGTGAGCATTTTACAGCACGGTTTTAGTCACCGGAATTATGCGCCCCCTACTGAACGGAAAATGGAACTAGGGTGGCATCGTGATGATGAGCAGATACTGGGGCAAATTCAGGTGGGGCTTGGAGAACTGGAAGGCTTATTTGGCGAGCAGCTGGTGCCCGTTATGGTGCCCCCCTGGAACCGCATCGACTCGCGCGTGGTGGAGAAGTTGGAAAGTACCGGCCTGCGCGGTTTGTCAACGCTGGGGCCGAGAAAACAACAATTTGCTGCCCAGGGGCTGAAACAGGTTAATGTGCATGTCGATATTATTAACTGGAAACAGGGCCGTTGCTTTGCCGGAGAAAATAACTGTATTGAGCAGATTATTGCGCATCTCAGTGCAAAACGCGCGGGGTTGGCTGATCCTGGTGAGCCCACCGGCATCATGAGCCACCACCTGGTCCATGATGCCGGGTGCTGGGCATTTCTTGACGAGTTGTTTGGCTTTTTGCGCAACCGGTCCAGTACTAGCTTAATCAGTGCCGGGAAAATCTTTTAGTCTTCTGTATAGAACCATAGAATCGCCTTGCCCTACACCGTCACAAAAGCACCCTATACCCTGCCCAACTGGGATTCTAGGATAATGGTTTAAAACATGGATAAATATAGTATGTTGCAGAATCCGCATGAATATCCGGATATGGACTATCTTTACAGCGAAGCTGCACAGAGCCGATGCGTGATTGCGGCACATGCTGTGCGCCATTGCCCGCACGTCGTTGAGATCGGCGGTTTTACCACGCCGATTACGCTTTTTTTGACCGGTTACCATAAATCTGTGACGGTGATGGATCCCCTGATGCGGGAGTATTCAAACGATCACCTGAACGGGCAACCCTGTCAGGTTAAGCATGTCCCCATACCATTTCAACACGCACGGTTTAGTGCTGCAGGTGAATATGGTTTTGTAATGTTGGGTGCCTCGCTTAAACACTTTAGTGAAGACCCGGTACACCGGGAGCAGGAATGGGCGATTCTGGTCGATATGATAAGCGGTGCACAGGTGTCGGTTATCGAAGCAGCTATCGACTGGCCGCTGGGTAAAGGGGCGTTGGACAAGTTGCTGGAAATACCGAATATTCAACTGCGTACCAGTATTGATCTGGATCTGTCCGCCAATCCAGGCATGGATCCCGATCACTACAGGCGGCGGTTATTGGTGCTTGAGCCTGCTAAGTAAGCAGGAGTAGCTTCGCAGACAGAATTTAAACTATTTACTCAGGGGCAAGGTGCTAAGAACACGATTCAGTGAGTCAGCAGCCATCCGCAGAGAATGATGTTGTTCAATATTTTTGATAGCTGCGCGCGAAAATAACCTGCGTAGTTCGGGTTTACCTAGCAACTTATCAATAAACGTAGCCATTTGTAGAGTATTTCCCGGTGCGCATAAAAAACCTGTTTCACCCGCTCGAACCAGTTCCGGGATGGCACCGCTAGTACCGGCCACCACGGGCAGGCCGCTCGCCTGTGCTTCCAGAATCGCCATACCGATAGCTTCGTTGACCGCCGGCCAAACGAACAGATCGCTGGCGGATAATGCTTCCAGAATTGCTATTTGATCCAGTTCTCCGGCAAAACGTGTATTTTTTGCAAGTTCGCCTGAAAACAGGGCTTCAACTTTGTGTCTGGCTGTGCCGTTCCCAATCAACACTAGCTGAAAAGGATGGTTAACCCGCGCCACGGTTTCCGCCAGATATTGATAGGAGTCCAGCTTGGCATCATCGCGCATCATTGCTACGCTAATCAGCCAGGGTAGCGCAGGATCCAGATCGTATTGATGGGCGATCTTACTTCTGACGCCTGACCTTCGATCCAGGTTGATATCCGTGCAATCAATAAATGGCATCAGCCGGTGCAGCTTGCCCCTGAGGCCGGGGCGTGCTTGAAGCGCCGGAATATCGACAGGATTCAGGCAAATAATTGCTGCCGCCTGTTCCAGTGCATGTATGACCTGATGCAGCCCCGTTGACCAGGCGCCACGCCCCTGTTTCACAGCGAGCGATGCCTCGGCAACCACGTAAGGTATATTTAGCCTGGCCGCAACCCTGGGGCCGACCCAGTCGGGTGCTTTGTGATACAGGTGGTAGCTGAACCAGACATGCGGTTTTTGTTCTGCAGGCCGTGTTTCGAGATTTTCAATCAACTGTTCAGAAACCTCAAATGCCTGATCGCCTATTCTTTGCTGCGCTGCCGGATCACCTTTGCCCTCCCAGGTGCGCAAATCAGATATCACTTCAACATGATGGCCGCTGAGCTGCAGGGCTTTGATCAGTAATCTGGCAATACGCCGATCACCCGAGGGTCGGGGGTGATGCGGTGATTTCATCGGTGCGTAAAAGGCGATATTCACTAAAATTGTTCGTATAACTGCTGAATATTGGTATCTTTGTCTAATAAGGAGCGCACTTTTCTGTTTCCGGCCTGGCCCAGGTTTTTCCGGTACTCTGGCTGCGAAATGAGGCTGGATAATGCTGAACTGAGTGCGTCGGTATCGTTTTGTTCAACCAGGATTCCGTTTTCGCCACTTTTAATGAGTTCGGGAATGCCTGAGATGTTGGTCGACAACACTGCCAGCGACTGGCTTTGTGCTTCCACAATCACGTTTGGCAAACCGTCGCGGTCACCGTTGTCATCGATTTTGCTGTTTAGTACAAATAAATCAGCTTCACGGTAGTGCTGCAAAACAAGCTGTTGCGGCTGTGCTCCCAGCCATTGGCAACGGTTTTTTATACCAAGTTTTTGCGCATGATTTTTGAGCTCTCCCAAAAGCTCACCGCCACCAATATGGGTGAAGGCCCAGTGTCGTTCCGGCGCAATACCCGATAGCGCATCGAGCAATGCGAAATAGCCTTTCTTGGAAACCGCACGACCGACTGATAGCAATTGAACGGGCTGCTCAGGGTTTGTGCCATCACGTTCCAAGTTTCGGTTCGGGGCGGGGGGAAAGCGTGCAAGGTCGACACCATGATAATTGAGGAAAACGTTATTTTTGTCTGAAAGCGCTGCCAGATATTCGGTATTTGCCGCGGTGCAGGTTGTTAACCACTCACAATCATTCAATTTCTCACGCAACTCCCACTCAGGGCTGGTCCAGATATCCTTGGCGTGTGCTGAACAGGTCCAGGGCAGGTCAAGAACATGCGCTGCGTATCGGGTGACAGAAGCCGGTGTATGCATAAAATGCGCGTGGATAGAGCTTGTATTGGCGGGTAACTCGGTAGCGAGCACCATGGCCTGGCCAAGCCTTCGAACCCGGCTGCGACTTGAATCTCGCTTCAGGTCTTTCCACCAGATAGACAGGGCCTTATACAGCCCGGGTTTTGCAAGCGAGCAAAAAAGGCCCTTTAGTACGCGCAGAGGTTCCTGGTGCAAATATTCCGGCAGGTAATTAACGCTGGCGGTGATCTCATCGTGAACCGGGTGTGTTGAGGCATCCGTCGGGTGACGCAGGGAATAAATTGCGATATCCATTCCAAGGTTCATCAGACTATGAATTTCCTGTGCAATAAATGTTTCAGACAGGCGGGGGTAGCCCTTCAATACGAAGGCAACTTGCCCGGGCTGATGGCTTTCAGTGGGTGCCATATAGAGGTTGTTGAGTGTCAGTTCCAGTTACATGATATAACACAGAGACCTCAGAGGACACAGAGTTACTTCTTTTCTCTGTGTTAAACGGGCTGTTTGTTGAACCTATTTATAGGGATCCGCCGCGTCGCGCAGTCCATCACCAAAAAAGTTAAACGCCAGTACGGTAATCATAACGGGCACCACCGGCAGAATTAGCCAGGGATACAGTGCAACGACGTTGATGTTTTGTGCTTCGTTGAGTAATACCCCCCAGGAGGTGATCGGTGGCCTTAAACCAAGGCCCAGGAAACTGAGCGCGGTTTCGCCGAGGATCATGCTGGGGATAGACAGCGTCGCAGAGGCGATGATGTGGCTGGTAAAACCCGGTATCAGATGGCGCGCGATGATGCGTTTTGGGGGGGCGCCCATCAGGCGCGCAGCGGTTGCATAATCCTCTTCGCGCAAGGCCAGCAATTTGGAACGTACAGCCCGTGCCAACCCCGTCCAGTCGAGCAGAGCAAGGATGACTGTAATGCCAAAAAATATTACGATCGGGCTCCAGGTGATGGGCAGAATGGCGGATAGTGCCATCCACAGAGGCAGTTCCGGAAAGGAGCGAATAATCTCGATGACACGCTGTACAGAGCTGTCAACCCAACCACCGTAATAGCCCGCCAGGCCGCCAAAAAACAGCCCCATGGCCAGTGAGATGATAATGCCGCCCAGTCCAATGGTAAGTGATATCCTGGCGCCGTGGGTGATGCGCGACATCACATCACGCCCCAGGCGGTCAGTGCCCATCAGGAATAGTGTGCCGTCTTCAGCCGGGCAGAAAAAATGAAAATCGGCTTCAAACAGGTTCCAGAATTTGTAACTGTCTCCCGAGCAAAAAAAACGGATGCGGTCTACTTTACTCGTATTCGGCGTATATTCCCGCTTCAGGTTCTGCATATTGAGCTTGTAGTCGTAGCCATAAACAAATGGCCCTACAAATGAACCTTCATGGAAAAAATGCACCCATTGCGGGGGAGCGTAAATACTGTCGGTATGCCTCGAATGCTGGTTATACGGGGAAACTACCTCAGAAACCAGGGTGGAAGCATACATTAACGCTAAAACTACTCCCGAGATAACAGCAACCTTATGACGTTTTAGCTTCCACCACATCAAAGTCCATTGTGAAGCAAAAAACTGAGCCTGTTTGCCCGCTTCAATCTCATCGACTTCATCAGGATTGTATGGCGCATCGGAAATATAGTGTTCCATTTGCGGTGTGTTGCCGGGTTGATTCATGATGAGGCGCTCCCCTGCAAACGTATGCGCGGGTCGAGCATCGCCAGCAACAGATCAGATACCAGCATGCCAACCACGGTAAGCGTCGCCAGGAACAGCAAAAACGAACCTGCCAGGTACATGTCCTGGCTTTGCAATGCGCTCAGCATCATGGGCCCGGTGGTGGGCAAAGAAAGCACCACGGCAACAATTTCTGCGCCAGAAATAATACTCGGCAGGATGCTGCCGATATCGGCGACAAAGAAATTCAGTGCCATACGCAGCGGGTATTTCCTGAGTAGTTTTCCAGGTGGCAGGCCTTTTGCTTTACCCGTCATCACGTATTGTTTTTCCAGTTCATCCAGCAGGTTGGCGCGTAGCCGCCTGATCATGCTGGCGGTTCCGGAGGTGCCAATGACGATAACCGGGATCCACAGGTGTTCGAGTACTGATTTTATCTTGCCCCAACTCCATGGCTGATCAAGGTATTGCGGATCCATGAGCCCGCCTATCGAGGTGCCAAACCAGACATTTGCAAAGTAAAGCATCACCAGTGCTAACAGAAAGTTCGGTGTTGCCACCCCGAGAAAACCCAGGAAAGTCATACCGTAATCACCCCAGCTATACTGGTGGGTCGCAGAATAGATACCTATCGGAAAGGCCACAATCCAGGTAAACAGGATGGTCACAATAGAAACAATAACGGTTAGCATCATGCGGTCGCCCACCACTTCACTTACCGGAAGGTCGTATTCAAAAGAATAACCAAAATCACCTACTAAAAAGCCCTTTATCCAGCCAGCATACTGCACCATAAAAGGTTCATCCAGGCCGTATTCCTGGCGCAGAAAAGCGATTT
The DNA here is from genome assembly GCA_024226105.1 of Pseudomonadota bacterium. Taxonomy (GTDB): domain Bacteria; phylum Pseudomonadota; class Gammaproteobacteria; order Arenicellales; family Poriferihabitantaceae; genus JAAELZ01. The sequence continues at coordinate 9,876 of JAAELZ010000618.1, forward strand.
TTTCCTTGTCAACGGTTTCGCCCTGGCTCTCAAGTTCAGCGATATAGGTTTCCAGGTAGTCCCCGGGAGGTAACTGTATAATGACGAATACGATAAATGAGATCACCAGCAGCGTGGGGATCATCATTAAAAAGCGTTTTAAAATATAGCCTGGCATATTTATCGTCTGTTTATCTATTCATTTATCCAGAAGGTGTCGGGATGATAAAGGCCGAAAAAGGAGGTAGGCGACCAGGAATAGGTGCCTTCTACAGGAACGCCTTTTAAGCGGTCAGATACGACAACGGGCTGGGGAACTCTATTAATAATCCCGAGGGTATAAACCTGTTCGCTATGAATAGAAAGAATTTCCCCCCAGATTCGTTGTTTGTCCCCAATCTCTGCTGAGTCCTGCCACTTTTGATACAGTTCCATCAGGCGTTGTGCTTCGGGCAAATCTACCTCCTGGCCTTTTTCTCCATTGGTTTCGTGGAATTGCCCCCATTGTGACCACTGCAACTGGCTCTGATTTACCGGCGCAAATTCCTCGGGGCTCATGGCGGCGCTTGGAAGCCCGTTATCGATCCCGGAAAACATGGAAATCATGGCGTGGCCGGAGAAAATTCGCTGGCGAAAAACCTCGCGTTGTGAAGGATTAACCAGCAGTTTGATGCCCAGATTGTGCCAACTGTCCCTGATCAGTTCCAGAATGTCGGTTTCCTCGGTGCTTTCCCCGGCCGTATGCAGGATAACTTCCATGGAGCGGCCGTCTTTCATCTGGCGTATATCGTATTTATCGCGCTTATCAAGACCGAGTTCGTCAAGCAGTGCATTGGCCTGATCCGGATCATAGTCGGCCCAGGCGGACTGGTAGGCGGGGCGATACAAGGGCGAGCCGGGTAGTACGGTGTTATTACTTTCGTTGGCCAGGCCAAAATAAATAACCTGGTTGATTTCATGCCGGTTTATGCCAAGTGACAGGGCGCGGCGAAAGCGAACATCGCGCACCAGTTCACGCCACACCGGATCCTCGCTGTTAAGGTTCGGAAATATTGCGGCCTGCGCACCGGTTCCCTTGCCCCACAGATAAACCTGATATTTCTGCCGGGTTTCTGATTCCTTTAAAAAAGTATAGTCGGTGAGGTTCAGATAGCGCCCCTGCAGGTCGGATTCGCCCGAACCGGTTTTCGCCGCGATTAGTGATTTGTCTACGATATTGATCGCCACGCGATCGATATAGGGGAGTTGACGCCCGTGTTTGTCGACGCGGTGAAACCACGGGTTGCGTACAAAAATAAAGCGCTCAGCTGGTTTGCGAGTAGTGTTATACCAGGGTTGAAGCGATGGCAGTTCAGGGTTGTCGAGTTTGTATTGCCGATTGCTGAAATGGTGCAGGCTTACCCAGTTGCGCCGGCCACTTTCTTTGACTTTGGCCGCGAGGACGTCGGGATCATTGTAGTTCTCATGGTACTGCCTGAGATAGTGCCCGGGGGCATAAATGAACATCGGCCGGGGCTCGGCCAGTTTGGTCAGAAAGACCGGGTTGGGTTTGTGCCAGGTATAGCGTACAGTGAGTTCATCGATGATATCGACGCGTGGGGGCTTTTCCTCAACCAGCATTGCCTGGGGTGGCCCGAAGGGCGATAAACCCTCGTTATTGGCCATGTCTTCCCAGTAGTAACGAAAGGCTTCGGAGGTAAAAGGCTGCCCGTCCGACCAGCGGTGGCCTTCGCGCAAATGAAAAGTGAAAATGCGCCCTTCTTCAACCGTGAAGTCCTTCAATATGTCGGCTTTGAGTTCAAGATTCAGATCATAACCGACCAGGCGCGAATAACCGTAGACCACCATCTGGCGAATATCTTTGGATTTTCCGAACAGCAGGCGCATGGTGCCGCCGTAGCGCGCATCCTTATCGTCATGGGCGCTGATTAGTGGTTCCAGGGGCAGGCGACCCTGCATCGGTTCAAGTTCGCCGGCGGCGACCCTGTTTGCGAGCAGTGGAGGTTCAAAGCCAATGGCCAGGCACCCGGAGCTCCATGACACCAGGAGCAAAACTGCAGTTAAAATTTTAGCCCTGATCATGCGTAGGCCTGTTCTGAGGGGTGCATTCTCACCCAGTGATCAGGCGCGACTTCAACCAGTTGCATAGACACACCGGGCTGTTCGCGGAAAACCGGATCCCAGTGCATCATGTCCTGGTTGGTTTGCAGGGTGCTATAGTCGAGAGGATGATCAAGATCAGCGAAGGGAACGGCACCAAGCAGTGATTGCGTATAGGGGTGCTGTGGTTGGGTAAACAGAGTGTGCCGGTCCGTAATTTCCACCAGACGGCCTTCAAGCATGACCGCGACACGATCGGCGATATAGTCAATCACCGCCAGGTTGTGGGAAATAAACAGATAGCTCAGCTTCAGTTCGCTGCGCAGATCACGCAGCAGGTTTAGCACCTGTGCCTGAATGGAAACATCCAGCGCGGAAACCGGCTCATCACAAATAAGTAACTCCGGTTGCAGGGCCAGCGCCCTGGCGATACCGATGCGCTGTCTCTGGCCGCCGGAAAAACTATGCGGATAGCGGCGTAAAAAA
>JAAELZ010000619.1 GCA_024226105.1 Pseudomonadota bacterium
CTAGAAACCGCAGTTGACCGCTGTGTGTGCGTTCTATGATTTTGAAAAACCTGTGAAATCACGGTATGTATTCTACCGCGTCCAACAACGGTTACCAGCAATAACCCATTGATTTAACAAGCCCCACCGACTCCCTCTCTATCCATACTTCATCAGATTTTGGGTCATTATCAAGCGGGTGAACGGCATTTGCGCCATTTTTCAGCTTAAAGAGGCTGTATTTTAGTTCAAAAATGCTATAGTAAGGAGTATGTGACAACACACTAATCCTTACTACATCAAGGGGGTTGGCCATGACGCTCGATCGGTCAGTGGAGACATTGCATAACCTGTTTATCTCAGAAACGGTAGTGGACCTGCCTGGAATCAGAGCGGCGCTGGGTAATGCCTCTGCGATGACGGCCTTCCGTTATCTGCGGCAACTGCCCTACTTGCACAGTTACAACCACAATAGCCGTTACTACTGTTTGTATGAACCTGCGCGTCATGACAGGTTTGGTATTTGGAGTGTGGGTGACATTCACTTCTCTGTAGATAAAACACTCGGGAAAACGGTTCAGCGACTGGTTTATGAAGCGCCAGCCGGCGCTACCCACCGGGAGTTGCAGGAGTGGCTCGGTGTCCGTGTACACAATACCCTGCTGACACTGTTGCGCCGGGGAGAGATTGAACGGGAACCTTGCATGCGGCAATACCTGTATCTGCACAGTGATGCCGATATTCGTCAACAACAAATCCAACAGCGGCAGGCGTTGATCGAAGCCAAGGATGTCGAACAGCAGGATAAAGAGCCGCCGACCGATGATATGGTCATTGCGGTACTGCTGACGCTGCTGAGTCACCCCGAGGCCAAAGTGGCGGAAGTGGTGCGTTATCTGCAGGGGCACTCGCCGCCGATTTCCATGCAGCAGGTGGACGCGATATTCGCTTGTTATGATCTCGATCATATCGGCAAAAAAGGGGGCGGTTCGATATCTTGACGTTGCTGCGCCGACATGCGCAGCAGGCGGGCTGGTCTGCTGCACAGTTGATGCGATCCACAGGCGGGGCGGATGGGTTACCGCGAATCGATTTTGTCGCCGAAGCCGAGCGGTGTCCGCTATGCAGCAGCACAATGAAGGTGCACAAGACCCGTTCACGGCAGGTGATTACGCTTGAAGCGGGTCCGTTTCGAGCCATCGAGACGCTCAAGCGGTGCAATGAAGATCCCACGCATCCGGTCATAGGTTCCAACGAGCTGGCCAAGCGGGTGAAACCCCGTCAGCGTTATGGCTACGATCTAATCGTGCAAGTGGGGTGCGCCCGTTACTTGGAACTTAAGCAACGCGAGGAGATCCAGGCCGAGTTGCACCAGC
>JAAELZ010000620.1 GCA_024226105.1 Pseudomonadota bacterium
GTTTCTTCCAGCAGTTCGCGATACAGGCGCAATCGATTTTCCAACGAGCCGCCGTACTCATCGGTTCGCTGGTTTTGGCGTTTGGACAGAAAATGTGATGGCACCGTGCCATCGTGCCCGTGATAAACAACGACCAAATCAAAACCGGCTTTTTTTGATCGCAGGGCTGCATCCCGATGCCATCGCCGGTAGTTACGAATGTCCTGCTTGTTCATGGCGCGTGCCTGACCGGGGTAGTTATTGGCCTCAACCGGGCGATGAGAGGGGCCGATGGGTACTTCCCGACTGTACAGGTTACCCACCTCGTGACCGCTATGAGTCAGCTCGATACCCGCCAGGCTACCGTGTTCGTGTACCACGTCGACCATGCCGGCGAGATAAGCGATATCTGCATCGTCCCACATCCGGGTTTCCGTAAAAGGCGTAATGTCGGAGCTGTGGTGAAAATCACATTGTTCGGTACACACAATGCCCCAGCCGCCGGCCGCTTTCATGCCGCGCATGGCGATCATACTGTCCGGATACGCCCGTCCCATGCCGTTGCAATGGGGTACCTGGTAAAAACGGTTGGGAGTGGTGACAGGGCCGATTTTGAGTGGTTCGAAAAGAATGTCGTAACGTGGGTCTCTAGTCATCGTACTGCATTCCGGTGTATAAAATCAGCGCACAGGATATACATGATTTCAACCTGACTGCAATAGCCAATGCTCAATGGCTGCAGGCTTGCCTGCGGAAGCTCGAAGGAGTCAGTACAGATTGAAACCTGCTTTTAATTGAGTATCCGGTAATGGCCAGATGGATTTACTGGTTATTTCCCTGTTTTGTAATATGGTGCAGCACGATGGCCAATTCCTATGCGATTATCTTGCTCCAGGATCCA
>JAAELZ010000621.1 GCA_024226105.1 Pseudomonadota bacterium
GGCAAGTTCGACCAGAACGCCTATAAGGTATCAGGCGGTTTGCACGGCGTGGGGGTGTCGGTGGTTAACGCGCTGTCCGACCATTTAAAACTCACTATTTATCGTGAAGGCAAACAGCATGAGCAGCACTACAAACTTGGTGAGCCACAGGGCGATCTGGCAGTCGTCGGGGAATCAGACCGCACGGGCACTTCGGTAACCTTTAAACCCAGCGCAGGTACTTTCTCAAATATCCAGTTTCATTTTGACATCCTGGTTAAGCGTCTGCGGGAGTTATCGTTTCTGAATTCGGGTGTGTGTATTGAGTTGTATGACGAGCGAAGCAACGCTGAAAAAATATTTGAATACAGCGGTGGAATTCAGGCGTACGTTGAATACCGCAACCGGCAGAAAACGGCAATTCACCCTACTATTTTTCATATGGATGCGGAAAAGGATGGTATAGCGGTTGAAGCGTCTTTTCAGTGGAATGACTCCTACCAGGAGAATGTTTCCTGTTATACCAACAATATTCCACAGCGCGATGGCGGAACTCACACGGCGGGGTTTCGTGCCGCGCTTACCCGAACCCTGACCAAATATATCGCCGCCAGCGGGCTGGATAAAAAACTCAAAGTGTCGCTGACGGGCGACGATTGCCGGGAAGGGATAACCGCCATTGTTTCAGTAAAGGTGCCCGATCCGAAGTTTTCGTCACAAACTAAAGACAAGCTGGTTTCATCGGAAGTTCGCGCACCCGTTGAATCGCTGATTGCCGATCAGTTTAATGATTTTCTGCAGGAGAACCCGACTGAGGCCAGGGTCATTGTGCAGCGCATTGTCGAATCGGCAACTGCGCGAGAAGCTGCACGTAAAGCACGTGATATGACGCGTCGCAAAAGTGCACTGGATCTGGGCGGCCTTCCGGGTAAGCTGGCGGATTGTCAGGAGAAAGATCCGAGCCTATGTGAGCTTTACCTGGTGGAGGGTGATTCAGCGGGAGGCTCAGCTAAACAGGCACGTGATCGTCGTTATCAGGCTATCCTGCCGTTAAAAGGAAAAATTCTTAACGTTGAAAAAGCCCGTTTCGACAAAATGCTCTCGTCCGAAGAGGTGACTACGCTGATTACCGCGCTGGGAACCGGCATCGGAAAAGATGATTTTAACCCCGATAAACTGCGTTATCACCGCCTTATTCTGATGACCGATGCGGACGTTGATGGTTCACACATTCGTACCCTGTTACTGACTTTTTTGTTCAGGCAGATGCCGGCCCTGCTGGAGCGGGGGTATGTGTATATTGCGCAACCCCCCCTGTATAAAGTTAAAGCAAAAAAGCGCGAGCTGTATCTTAAAGACGACCCGGCTTTGCGTGAGCACCTGCTGGCAATTGCGCTTGATGGTACCCGCGTCAGCGCAAACGACGTGAGCCTGGAGGGGGATGACCTGCGTACCCTGGCACATGAATACTATGCGACCACAGCAATGCTGGATCGGCTGTCACAGCATTATGATGCGCTGGTGCTGGGCGCACTGGCGAGCATCAGCCCGATTACCCGGGAAGATTTCTCCGGTGAAGGCGCGCTGCAGCGTGTTGCCAGTGAACTTGAGTCGCAATTATCCGATGTGCCTATCGAATCGGGACGCTACAAAGTTCGCCCGGCTGTTAACGAAGAAACTACAGAGCTGGGGCTGGAAATTGAACTCTATCGCCACGGTTTAACGCATTTCTCACGGCTAGAGAGCGGTTTTTTTGACAGCCCTGAATATCGCACTCTGGTTGCATACGGCGCACGTATTTCGGTATTTGATGGCAAACCATTGACCTTGACGCGTGGAGAAAAGAACACCGAAGTCGCGCATTTTAAAGAAGGGCTGGAATGGTTGATGGTCGAGGCGCGCAAGGGTTTGTATATACAGCGTTACAAAGGTCTGGGTGAAATGAACCCCGACCAGCTCTGGGAAACCACCATGGATCCGGAATCACGACGGCTGGCTCAGGTCACGCTCGAAGACGGGGTGAGCGCGGATGAAACCTTTACCATATTGATGGGCGACCAGGTCGAGCCACGGCGGGAATTCATTGAGCAGAACGCATTTAATGTCTCGAACCTGGACGTTTAGAGATTATTGCAAAAGTCGCAAATCTCCCCTAACTCCTCTTTAACAAAGAGGGGGACTAATACAGGCCAGGTTAGGGGGTACCACATTCAGGTACGATTAGGGCGGATAAGCGTAAGCACATCCGCCCTAAATACCGCATTTATTTCAGTTCGTCGCCACCCCACGTGCAGGATCCCGAATCCATTCACTCCATGAACCGGGATAGATTTTCGATCCGCTCAGCCCGGCTATTTCCATCGCCAGCACACCAAGGCAGGCAAATACGCCCGAGCCGCAACTGTGAATCACCTGCTCCGGTGCAGTCTCTCCCATCACCTTCAGGTAATTTTTCCTCAGGGCTTCGGCTGGCAGGAGAAAGCCCTGTCCATCCATATTTTTCGACACCGGCATATTAACAGACCCCGGAATGTGGCCTGCAACGGGATCAATTGGCTCAACCAGCCCGTCGAATCGTTCTTTCGCACGCGCATCAATGACGACGCATTCGCGTTTTGCCAGGTGTTCCTGTATATAAGCGGTATCTCTCCAGGCATTACTGTCCGGCAGAGCCTTGAAATGTGTGGGTACAGGCTCAGCCTGTCCGCTCTCCAGTAACTGCCCGGCCGCCTGCCAGGCTTCAATACCGCCATTTAACACTGCAACATCAGTGATTCCAAGTGTTCGCAATAACCACCACAGGCGCGCGGCATACGCGTGCCCGCCTGCCGCATCATCGTACGCCACCACGCGGGATTGTTGATGTATACCCCATTGTTCGAGCTGCGCAAGCAGCGATTCGAATTCCGGTAGTGGATGCCGACCTGATTCAGGTGTGATTTTGCCCGACAAATGTTTGTCAAGATGTGCATAAAAAGCGCCGGGAATGTGGCCTTGTCGGTATTGCTGTTCACCGAGATCGGTATCTGCGAGTGAAAAGCGGCAATCGATGACCAGGTAATCAGCGGGGCGTCCAGCCAGTGATTCGGCCGATATAAGATTCAAGACGAAAGGACAGAATCAGGCAACAGCCTGGGCGAGATCACGTTGCGAATCCCGTGTAGTTTCCAGGAAGCGGTCATATCTCATTACATCCATTTCGTAGTCGCGAAGGGTTTTCCAGCGCGAGCCATCCAGCAAAGCCGCAGCAAAATTATCGACATTGTCAAAGCGAGTCGCGGGATCGTAAGTTAAACACCGGTTCACGGCCTGCAGTAAATGCGGTTCATATTTGCCACTGTATTGTTCCAGATCCAGCCTTGATTCTGCATCGTTGTCCTTGGATTTGGCGGGTGGTCTGCACGCGATGCTGTAGTACAGGGTGGCCGCAACGGCGTAGATGTCAGTCCAGGGCCCGAGTGACTTCTTTTTGTCGTACTGCTCAGGCGGCGCAAAGCCGTGGGTCAGAGTTTGCATATTATTTATGCGCTTGCTGCTGTTCATGCGTTGTGCGGCGCCGAAATCCAGCAGCAGAGACTCGCTATTGGGCTGCAGCAATATGTTGGCCGGCTTTATATCCAGATGCAGGAGTTGAGCGCCATGTAGAAAGTTAAGCGCGCTGAGTATGGGCATGAAAACTTTAAGTACCAGCGCCTCATCCATGGGCTCCCTGACGGTGTTTAGAAACCATTTTAAATCACGCCCACCAATATTTAGA
>JAAELZ010000622.1 GCA_024226105.1 Pseudomonadota bacterium
AGGGCGAATAAACGAAAAACGTGGTCACCTTTTTGGTGATAAGCACTTGTTTTTTTCAGGTGCGCCAGGGCTTGCGCTCTATTCAAGGTTTCTATGTTGGGGCCTGAGTTTAACTGCACTAGCCATTTATATCCCGCTATCGAATTACTTGAATAGCCTTTGCTTCCGGTTACCCGCATAATTCAGCCATCTAATTCACTCCTATAAAGAGGCAAATCATGCGTATTATTCTTCTAGGCGGACCGGGTGCGGGTAAAGGCACCCAGGCAGCTTTCATTACTGAAAAGTATGACATCCCGCAAATTTCAACCGGCGACATGCTGCGAGCGCACGTTAAATCCGGCAGTGAGCTCGGGGTTGCGGCAAAAAAAATCATGGATGCGGGTGGCCTGGTATCAGACGACATTATTATGGACATGGTTAAAGAGCGCATCACCCAGGACGACTGCACAAACGGTTACCTGTTCGACGGCTTTCCCAGAACCATTCCTCAGGCTGATGCGCTGAAAGAAGGCGGTGTTGCAGTCGATGCCGTGGTTGAAATTAGCGTCGATGACAACGAAATCATTCGTCGCATGAGCGGCCGACGCGTCCACCTGGCTTCAGGTCGAACCTATCACGTGGTTTTTAATCCCCCCAAAGAAGAAGGCAAAGACAATCAAACGGGTGAGCCCCTAATCCAGCGTGACGATGACCAGGAGGAAACCGTGCGCGCACGCCTGAACGTCTATCACGAACAAACCGAACCCTTGATTTCGTACTACACCGATTATGCCAATAGCGGTAGTGATAACGCACCCGACTACGTCAAAGTTGACGGTATCGGTGGTGTGGATGAAATTCGAGATCGAATTTTCAGTGGTTTAAATGG
>JAAELZ010000623.1 GCA_024226105.1 Pseudomonadota bacterium
CCTTTATAGCGATAATCCCCGGCACCACTGATGCGCAGGTAGAAAGCGTGGTTTTCATCCTCAACCGCGCGACGATGATAATCAAACCGGGTGAAGGTCACAGAGTTATCATCCTGCAATCGCCAGATCCCTGACTCAGGAGCCTCGGTGATGTAATCGACGCTATCGTCGACGTGTTTTATAACCAGTTGACTCCAGTCGTCCACATTCTCCGGGTCAGCCCATCTTTCATTGAGCTCTTCAATATTCAGGTCGAAATCAACACCGGAAAACTCCAGCAGATGAAAAAGAAATAGAGGAGCATCCGCATGCGCAAAGGCGGCATGATTGGTCATTGAACTGGCCCCCGTTACTCTGGGGTTAAGCTCGCCAAGATACAGCTCACCATTATCCAGGTCGATGAGAAAATCGAGTTCGAAATAACCCCGATAGCCTTCTTCGCGCAAAGCCTCTCCAAAATCGCGGGTATATTGCCGGGCTTTATCTCTAATTTCAGGGGTAAAGGCATCCGCAAATATTTCATTGCCACACCAGCCGCCCTTGTAGCAGGTGAGTTCCTTAAAACCGACCAGTTCAGTCATCAAAGGGCCCACGATAGTCCCACATTTGGTGGTACAGGCCTCGATCGCAGAACCTCTACAATTTACCCGCTTCATGATTTTCATTTCAGGTTCATCGATAATTTCAGCACTATGTTTATCCCACTCTTCTTCGTTTGAAATAAAGTAGGTAGTCTTACCTGAATCACCGAACGCCGATTGCAGCACCAGGTCATTACCAAGGCCTTTTGCCGCTTCCGCCAATTCTTCATAACTGCTAACACGCGCTAAAACATTGGGCACGCTCGGAACCCCCGCGCGATCCCCTATGCGCACCGTTTCAATTTTATTGTCCAACTTCTGGCGTAACTCAGCGGAAGGAAACCAGACATCCAGCCCAAGATCACTGCACAGTTTCTCGGTTTGTTCGTCAAACATCAGGAATACCGCTTTTCCGTCCGGGCCACGATGTTCGATATAGTCGATGACTTCCTTATGCCCCAGCAGATAGTTATTGATGTCTTCGATACCTTCAAATTCGCGATGCGGCTGCTCCGTCGGAATGCGTACGCTTGGATGCCGGCCATCAAAACAATCAATATAATTAATGTAGCGAAAATCCTTCACCCACTCGCTGATCCCGAGCAAATTGAAGTTAGTCGCACTAACAAAATAAATCGGTGTTTCGTTGCGATGAAAATAACGTCGCACATCGGAAATATTTTTTAGCTTTTTCATAGTCTGATTCCTCATATCTTTGGTAGGTATTATCTGTTCTGAACGGGGGCTTGAAACTGTGTTACTTTCCTGTTTCAGGTTTTGCCTCACACGCACACATGCCCGTCCTATATTCGATCGAATTTCGAGATAGACTGGGCATGCTGTGGTTTTTACTGCCCGATAGCTGCTTTTGATGGTTTGCACAATCCGCTGAGGGTTTATGCTCATGGTTCAAGCTTTCTATCAGTCAGATTTCTTAATGCTTTATCGGTGAAAATCTGAATACCCAGCTCAGACTGATATCCATGAATTTCTTTTACGTCCAGCTTTTTCATAAATGCAATAATTGCGGCACTGATAACCTGCCCGGGCACCAGAATTGGAAAGCCCGGAGGATACGGAATTAGAAAACTCGCGGCGACCAGCTCAAGCCCATTCTCTATATTTTCCTCCAGGCCCGGCGTTTCAAGATCGACGTAATCACAATTCTCGTCATCATAAGCCAGAAAAAAGGCTTTGCGAATATCTCCCTCCGGCGTCTGATCGGATTTACCAGGACGAAATGCATCGTGAAAGCGGCTAAAATCTGGCAGCGGAGGTAAATCCATCGACAGTGAGTTCACTTTCTTTTCGAACCGCTGTCGCTCGGAGCGGCTATGTTCTTCCTGCTCCAGTTCGAGATCACTTGCGATTTTGCTTAACACATCGATTAAAAATGAAACCGAGCTGCGCGTGGTCCCTATGTTGGTCATGAACAACACGGTATTTCGCGAAGTCTTGTTCACCTGAATACCGTATTTATCCATCAGGTATTCATTTTTAAAGGTGTCTCCATCAATGCCTGTTGCGCCGATATACAGGGTCAACCGGGTCGGGTCGACAACAAAATCATCCTGCGCCCAGGCCTCTTCCATGTTGTCGTTCGCCCAACCCGTTTCAGCATCGATATAAGCCTCGATATTGGAAGGTCTATATACTTTGGGAACAAGATCACGGGCAACCAGAAACCGGAAATAACGAGTGAGTTTGGGATTACTTGCCACCTGTTCGCGTATCGACATGGCCAGTTCGATCTGCTTTTGCACCATCTCATAACCTTCCAGTTCAGCCTGGCGACGACCCAGATCGAGAGAAGCTAATATCTGATAATTAGGTGATGTTGAAGTATGCGTCATGAAGGCTTCATTAAAGGGTTCTGCAACCTTCTGGTTAAAGTCCTGATCATAAATATGAATCATCGAACCCTGGCGAAGCGATGTCAACGATTTATGCGTTGATTGTGTGGCATACACCCGAATCTTTACCTTGTCGGGATCAGGCAATAAAGCAATTTCCGTTGCCGGTTTACCAGCCAATGATCTGGTTTGTTGTTCGTATAAAACCCGATACTCCTGGCTACGGTATTTAGCCGCCAATTTGCGAGCGGTGGCCATAGCCGTGCGTTGTCGAAACGTTGGCGTAAAAGCGGCAAACGCGAACCAGGCTTCATCCCACAGGAAAATCAGATCCGGTTTAATCGCCAGACATTCTTCCATAACTTTTTCAACGTTATACACCACACCG
>JAAELZ010000624.1 GCA_024226105.1 Pseudomonadota bacterium
TAAATTAAGTTGGTAAAGGTTGGTGTTTTTAGTAAAAAATAGGCACGGCGGGCACAAAAAAGGCACAATTTTCAGGGGCGCTATGCTCTTCAGCTTTCGAAGGTGGGCCGATTGGCGTAAAAGCAAAAAGCGATTTACAAGGACTAAAAGCTTTTAGCGGTAGAGTCGATTAGACTTAAAAGATTTTCCATCGCAGGACTGATACATGCTGGGTTTAAGCGCATTGAAAAGCGGTATGATATCACAACTTTTTTCGAGGCTCCCAAAGTTTGGATATGGTCGAGTAGCCCAGGGGAATTTCACCCCCAGGCTCTCACAGGTAGGGTCGAGAACTGGCGCAGTGCCTCAAGGGTCTGTTTCCAGTTCCCGCCTCGTCAAACGCAGCATGCGGATTTCCCGCACTACGCTTACTCTGTCAGCTTCATCTGAAAGTTTATGGGACCTATCGCACCGGCAGCACTTTCAGGCCCTGTAATATCGAACTCCATAATCGTTAAACAATCCCAGAGTTTCATAAAGCCAGGCCCTACTCCATCTGTTCCAGCCGAAGCCACGGCGTTTTCTCGCATGCATCAAATGACGTCTGATCTTTTTCGCCACCCAGTCTTTGACATACCCAAAGCACTTACTGGAGTGTCCGATCCGAAAATAGTTGACCCATCCCCTGACAATCGGGTTAATCAGGTATATAATCCGATCTACTGGTTGTGATTGATGACGACGGAACACATCCTTGAGTTTTCGCAATAAGACAGTTCGTGCCTTCATCATGGGAGTAATTTTTACACCCCACACACCTCGGCGAGTTTTAACGCGCCTGTAGTCAAACCCCAGAAAACTGAAGGTTTCATCTCGGGCAAGGTCCACTATTCGAGTTTTATCTTGATTCATCTGAACATCGAGTTTTCCAAACTCCTCTGCAAGCCGCTTGTAAGCAGCCTTTAAAAGCCACTCCCACTTCCTGAAGCCATCTACCAAGATTACCAGATCATCCGCAAAGCGGGCATACTCAATGTATGTGTATCGGCCTTGGCGGGTGACCTCTTTGGCTCGTTCCAGCATCTTATCCACCTCATTAAGATAGATATTGCTGAGCAGCGGCGATATTACGCCACCTTGAGGAACGCCTCGCTTGCCGCTGGCCTTTAGGATCAGTTTCAGCAGTCGCATAACCTTATCATCGCTGACTCGCTCGGCGACCTTGCTCAGCAAAATATCATGCCGAACATTGTCAAAATAGGCCCTAAGGTCCAAATCGATGACACGGGTCTTATTCTTAACGACGGCTTGTGCTACCAGATCTATGGCCGCATGAGCGGTTCGCTTCGGACGATAACCGTAAGATCCTGGTTGAAAATCAGCTTCAAATATCGGCTCTAAA
>JAAELZ010000625.1 GCA_024226105.1 Pseudomonadota bacterium
GAGGAGTGGCGTCGTGGCTGGCATCCGGAGAATATTGCGACAAAGGGCTCTGATTCTTCCGTGCTGGTCGTAGGCGCCGGCCCTGCCGGTCTTGAGGCAACTCGCGCGCTCGGCCAGCGGGGATATACCGTGCTATTGGCTGACACTGAGCGGGAACTCGGTGGGCGTGTGACCCGCGAGGCTGGATTGCCCGGCCTCGGCGAATGGGCTCGCGTAAGAGATTACCGCGTGCAGCAGATTCGCTTAATGACGAACGTAGATGCTTATCCCGGAAGCTTTATGACTGCTGAAGATGTCCTCGCTACGGAAACGGATCACGTTGTCCTGGCAACAGGCGCCCGCTGGAGAGATGATGGAGTAGGCGTATACAACGAGGTTCCAATAAAAGAGTTTGGGCCGCCTGAACAGATATTCACCCCTGATGATATTCTCGCAGGCCGCCAGCCCGGTGGCCCGACAATCGTCTACGACGATGATCATTACTATATGGCGAGCGTAATCGCGGAAAAACTCAGGGAGGATAATGTGCCGGTTACTTTTATAACGCCGGAGACCATGGTTTCGGCCTGGGGCGGCATGACCTCAGAACAGGAGCGTGTACACTCACGGCTTATTGAGGTTGGCGTAGATATTATTACGGCCCACAGCCTTTCGGCATTTGATGGGCAGCGAGCCTTAGTCAGTTGTGTATATAGCAATAATGTACGAAGCATTAATGCTGAGGCCGTAGTGTCGGTAACGTCGCGCCTTCCGAACGAGTCCCTGTATCGGGAACTACTCGATCTCGTAGACAAACAACCTGATTCTGCACCGAAATCGATCACCAGGATTGGAGACTGTGAAGCCCCGACAATAATTGCCGGGGCCGTTTTTTCCGGCCACCGGTATGCACGTGAGCTTGATACCGCTGTGGATGCGGATAGTCGTATAAAGTACGACCGGGTGTTCTTTGAGGACGGATGATTGTGAAAACTACTAAAAACTACCTGGAAACACTTTTATCTTACTACGAAGACGAGATCATGGGAGAGGCTTATTTCTACGGCCTGGCAGACCATTTTGATGAACGGGAAAAGCTGTCATTGCTCGCGATAGTTGAGCGTCGGACAGCTGAGTCGATCCTTCCATTGCTAGAAAAATACGGTTTGACACCCAGGGCGGAACTGGAACTCAAAGCCCTCGGCGAGGCTGATGTCGAGCGTCATGAATCATTCACCTGGCCCGAGCTAATGTCGCACATGGTAAAATGCTATCCGGGGTACCTGGACGACTTCATAGCGCTGGAGAAAATGGCGCCTGAAGAAGATTTAGCGACGCTTACTATTCTGACAGACCATGAGGTGGCCGCGATCAAGTTTGCCGAAAAAGAACTAATTGGCAAGGCAGATAGCCTGACACCGCTGCATGAGTTTTTAGTTCGATGAGCTTTACTCACGGATTTTTCCGATGGCACACTTACTTTTTAAACAGCGCAAAGCCTCGAGTCTGGCACGCACTGTTGCTTGGTTTTCTGGTTTACCCGGTGACAGTGATCGGCAGCGAAGGTGAAGAAACCGGCTGTCTGAGGTTTCGGGACAGTGCTGAACTGTATGATCGATGCCTTCACGAGGAATACAATGATATGCACAAATCCGACTCCAGCATGGTGCCGAAAAATCCCGATGTGAAACCCTGTTATTGTGATATCCGCAAGCAAAAACAGGTGGAGTTGCGTCTGAGAAAGCAAGAAGAACGATCGCAGGGAAAAAGCCGATTTAGTTCAGAGCACTATTTTGCAGCGGATTGAGTACGGCCCCGATGATCTTTTGAAGTGCTCTCAACCATCTGCAACACACCTTTGAAGGCCTTCTAAGACAAAGAGCAGATATTTGACGGCAGATCTTATGTATTTTTAAAAGGGCAGGAATTTGTGGGGATGCAGCCTGTGCCTGCATTCGCGTGTTATGATGTTCTGAAGTACCCTCAAATCGTAGAAGATTTTGAGCGCTGTAAAAAACATCTGGAAATACAGTTTTGTTTATAGGCCGAACCCTGATGCAAGAAAAACAACGATTAGATTTGTCATTGGCGCACGTGAATGGATTATTCTTGCGGGTGCTTGTAACCGTATGTGTTCTATTGGGGCCAATCAACACTATTGGTGCTGAAAATAGTTCCGGTATGGATAAAGCCCTGGTTATTTACTTTTCCCGCACCGGAAATACGGAGGCGATGGCAAGGGAAATTGCCAGCAGATATCAGGCTGATATTAAAAACTTCAGGGCGGACGAATACAGCGAAGACTTTTCCGGATCGATAAAGGCAAACATGGATGCCTGGAATGAAAAACGTGTTAGCGTTATAGATCCTGAAACAATTGATTTACGGCCCTATAAGCTCATATTCCTGGGTTCTCCCATATGGTGGTATCGACCGGCCGTTCCTTTGTGGAGTTTTGTAGAAAAAAACGATTTTCAGGGTAAAAACGTTGTCCTTTTTAATACCTTCAATAGCCAGTTTAAAGCCGAAAATATTGCGAAGTTTCAGGCACTGGTGGAGCAAAAAGGAGGTGTTTTCCTCGACCACATTTACGTACGGCGGGGGCGTGTCTATAATCAGATCGATAGAGAGGAACTCCTTGCGCAGGTTCGGGGGTTATTAGCAAGCAGAGAAAGTAAATGGATTGAGGTAATAAGGTAGATTCAGGCTAATTCAAGCCATCAAATATCTGAAGTATCTGGAAAATGCCAGGATTCAGGATTCACGAGCTAGCGCCATTCCGGTCAGCGAAAGTACACCCGCCTTTGAAGATATGTCCCTCATAATGATGCTTAAAGGATTCGCATAACTCTTCGCGGCTTAGCCACTGCTTATCCGCAGAGAGGCATAAGTTGACATCCAGTTTTTTCTCCTGCTGGTCAAATATTTCATAGATTGCGACTTCTTCAGGGCGTATGTGTTTTTCGTTTAGGCGCTCTATCAGTCCGCAAATCGTGTCAGCAAAACAGGAATTGTATTCTTTTCCACCCTCAACAAACTCAAATTTGGCTTCGTAAGTGTAAGGCAAATCTTTTTCATATTTTGATTTCGGGCCAAGGACTGTTCTTAATATCGCCATTCTGTGATTGCCTTTATTTAGCTATGGGAACTGATCTTCTAATATTTTCTGAAAAAATTCCAGTCGAAGATGGTGCGACGGATTTTTTACGATACTGGCATGCTTTTGTGCTTTAGGCAAACTGCTCAAAAACACCTGTAGTCCCGATTGAACATCATCATCACGATATTAACCACTGTTTTCGTTTTAACTCTATCCAGGGTGCTCAATATTTTCGATATTTCACAACATTAAGGAGTAGGGGATTCAGGGCGCCCTTCAGCCCCGTAAATATTCAGGGCTACTGGATTCACATATTCCGGGTCAATTCAGGCTTGCATAGTTAAACGTTAAACTATAAAATAGTTAAACGTTAAATCAATAAGGTGAAGAGGTTATATTGTGAACAAACGAAAATTTCTAAAAATCGCGGGTTCTACCAGCGTTATTGTTGCGGCAACCGGTATCGGTGTCTTTCTTACTACGCGAACACCCAGTGCAGCCCTGTTACCATGGAAAACCGCAGGCTCGCAATACTCTGACCCAATGCGTCGCTCGCTGTCCTACGCAATTCTGTCACCGAATCCTCATAATCGGCAACCCTGGTCGGTTGATCTGATAAGTGAGACAGAAGCTATTTTGTTTTGTGACTTGGAGAGGTTATTACCCCAGACAGACCCATTCAGTCGTCAAATTACTATCGGGTTGGGCTGTTTCCTGGAATTATTTTCGCTCGCTGCTACTCACCATGGACATCGCGCAGAAATCAGCTTGTTTCCGGAAGGTGAGCCGGGAGAACAGCTCAACGCAAAACCGATAGCAAAGTTAAAACTCGTTGCTGATGCTCAGATAGCACCAGCCCCGTTGTTTCTGCAAACTCTTAGCCGTCATACCAATCGTGAGCCTTATGATATTACAAAGCCTGTTGATCAGGATATCTTGCAAGAAATCACATCGGTAGCGGGCACTGATGTTGTAGCTGGTGGTGTCGGGCAGGGAGCGAAATTACAGAACTTACGCAAGCTTACCAGGGTGGCACTTCTTGATGAAATACTTGATCCGAAAGCCTTTCGGGAAAGCATTGATTTGATGCGCATCGGGCGTGCTGAAATAGAAGCGAACCCCGATGGAATTTCATTAGGCGGAGCATTTCTGGAAACCCTGAGTGTGGTGGGTATGTTGAATCGAAAGGAATTGGCAGATCCTGACTCAAGTACTTTCCAGATCGGACTTGACATGGTTGATGACCAGGCATTGACCGCAATGGGTTTTGTGTGGATTAATACTCCGGGTAATAGCCGACACCATCAAATATCCGCTGGTCGCAGCTATATGCGTATCGCCTTGGGCGTCACCAGTTTTGGCCTCACTATGCAACCCATGAGCCAGGCTTTACAGGAATATGCGGCGATGAAGCCTCACTACGAGCAGGTCCATCAGATGCTCACCCGAGATGGCGAGGAACGCGTACAAATGCTGGCCCGTATAGGCTATGCTAAGAAAACGTCGCCTTCTCCACGCTGGCCTCTTTCAACTCGAATAAGACAGACCTAATGATCAGAAATAGTCAGGCCCCGCTGTTGTTTAACTTTTTCACTGAGATCGGCATTATTGAACAATTAGCCCGAACCCGGTTCGAGAGTGTTATGCCGGATGAAATCAAACTCTCTCAGTTTACGGTACTGAATCATTTGGTACGCCTTGATGGCAAGTGGAGCCCGGTAAGACTGGCCAAAGCTCTTCAGGTTACCAAAGCTGCAATTACCAACAACCTGCAACGCCTGGAATCACGCGGATTGGTAATAATTGAGGCGGACCCTGACGATGGTCGGGCAAAACTGGTCATCCTGACCGCGGCAGGAAGAGAGGTGCGTGAGCAATGTATAAGCAATATCGAGCCTTTTCTCGTTGATATGGAGAGAAAACTGAATCAGCAAGAATTCCTGAACGCCTTGCCCTTTCTGCAAGAGCTTAGAAAGTACATGGACAGTCATCGTAACTAGTGGTTGGAAAGCGGGCGGGAATGACCGGGTCAGAGATTAATTAACTCTAATATAAGCAACAATTGATCTCTGGCCCGGGCTTTCTCCGGTTCTTCTGCTCCGCACACGCAAGGGGCATTTAAGTTTTCACAAAGCCATTTTCACGATCAATTTAGACCTGTCCAGTAGGGATTAAAGGACGGCAAATAGACCTCTAAAACCCAGATTTCCCAATCGACCTGTCATTTCGCCATTTCTGGCAAAACTGTCCGATTTAAATGCGCAACTCCACCTATAAGTAGGTATTTGTCTGTCAATACCGGGCTATGACATTTGTCACGCGGCATTGTGTCTCTTTTTCTCGCCGCTTGTCGGCAGTAATCTCCGCACATTGATGCCAGTTAGCAGATAAAGCATGAAGCCTTTATTAAGCTGTGCATCGCCAAAACTTTCTAATTTCTTAGTCGAACAGTACGAACATGAATATCTCAAAAAAATGTAAACCGGGCCTGGTGCTCCTCAGCTTTATCCCAACAATAGGTGCAGCACAGACGGATGCCACACGTCTGGATTACGTCAGTATCACCGCCACTCGAGACGAGCGGGTAACGCAGCAGGTGCCCGCTGCAATTGCGGTAGTTGGTGAAGAACGGATTGAAACTGCGCCTATGTTCAATGTTGCGGATGTTTTATCTGGTATTCCAGGCGTATTAATTAACTCTCGGCGCGGGGGTTACGACTCACGGCTGATTATTCGCGGATCAGGCCTGAAAGCCAACTACGGAATTCGTGAAGTGATGGTGTTACGAGATGGTGTGCCGATTACGGACCCAGATAGTTTTACGCGTATGGATTTTATCGATACCCAGGACATCGAACGTATCGAAGTTACCAAAGGGCCGGGTAACCTTTATGCCGCGGGGTCAGCGGGTGGTACCGTGCAGATTATCTCAAAATCGGTATTTGATGAGGCGGATAATAATATCAAGCTGGGGGTGGGTAGCTATAACACGGGTAACTTACATCTTCGACAGGGCTGGAAAGCGGGTGAAGACCAGGCGTTCTCGCTAACCCTGTCGCATCGGGAAACGGATAACGACTGGCGTGACTGGAACGAATTCGACAGTTCTCAGATCAGCCTGAAACATGGTATGCCAGTCGCTGAAGAAGGTATGCTGGAGAGCGAGCTTTCGTATACCAAATCTGATCTGCAGTTACCCGGGAATGTAAACGAAAAGCAATGGCAGGAGTATCAACAGACTGGAGAGCAACACGGTAATAATACAGCGTTCGACCATAGCGGGCGCTACTCTGAAATCGTATTCTTTAATTCCCGGCTGGAATTGCCCTACGAAAAGTTTACCTTCAAGCCACGCATTTATGCCAACCAGTGGTCACACTATCACCCTGTTACCGGGCAAATTGTTGATACGCCTGACGCAAAGGTATTTGGCACGGATATCGAATTCGTAGTCCCCAATAAAATTGGCGGTGACTCTTCTTTAGTCGCCGGCATCACCGCGCGTCGTGATAAGGATGATAGCAAGCGGTATCAGTATGCCGATGTCGTTACAATTCCATCGGGGCGCGTAGTCAAAACATTGTCGGATCGTAGTGGCGATATTGCAACCACCAGGCAAACCAATAACACGCTTTATGGTCTGTTCGCCCAACAGACCTTCAAGCCCGATGATCGCTGGATTGTTGATCTTGGTTTTCGGCTCGACAAAGCCCGTCTTGAACAGGATGAAAATGAAATCATGCCTTACGACTACCGATCGGGCAGCTATCGCCCGGGCGAAGGAGAAAAGAGTCTTGACCGTACATTCAACCTGTTTTCACCTAAGTTGGGTGCAACGTATGCGGTTAACGAGCAGCTGAATGCCTTCATGTCTATTGCACAGGCTGACCAGGTACCTTATTCCAGTGAACTGGATGAAAATCCGGATCTTAAAGTTGCCACTATCTCCAATATCGAATTTGGCCTCAAAGGCCGTGCCCATAAATGGTCGTTTGATACCTCTATCTACTTTGCCCAGGGTGAAGATGAAGTCGTACAGTCCCTGGAATACGGCCGCACCGTATATCAGAATGCAGGTGAGACCGACAAAACCGGCTTTGAACTGGCAAGTAGTTATGAAGTTCTTAGAGGTTTAAGCCTGGGGCTGAACTATGCCTATAGTGACTATACCTATGGCTCCTTTAGTGAAGTCAGTAACGGGCAACTGAACGACTACTCCGGGAATCAGATGCCCTATATTCCCAAACACCAGTACAGTCTCTCCGCGGACTATCGCAAAAATAACTGGACCGTCAGGGTTCAGGCAGATACCTGGGGCGAATACTATATTGATCATGCCAATACAGAAACATTTGAAGGCTATGAATTACTGACGAATTTGTTCGTGGGTTATGATTTTGGCAAGCACCGCATAGGCCTGAATATCGACAATCTGTTCGACGAACGCTACGCCTCTGAGGTTAAAAAAGACTATAGCGGAAATAGCTACTCCACAGGCGCACCCCGAAATGCGTTGTTGACATACCGTTATACCTTCTAGTGAAGCGTCATCTATATCTTGGCGCCCTGTTATGGGGCGCTTCCACTGCTCTGATGGCTCAATCAACAGGGGGGGAAGTTCAGGCAAATGCCGCTTCTACGGGCTTTGATGCCTTACCCAGGATTGTTTCCGCCGATACACGCCGTGGGCGGGGTAGCAAGCATTTCAAGGCGATAAATATGCATGCCGGACAGATGGCGGCTTATGCTTCTTTTGATGGCTTGCAGCCTCCACCGGTGATTGATATGCCTATGACGGATGGTATTGCAGCGCTAACACCCACTAAGGGTACAGGTGGTTACTACTGGTTATCGGCATCGGAAGAGCGTGACAACCGGGTTCTCAATATCGCCAGCATCACCTATTTTTCTAACCCGGGTCCCGCACCGCGTGAAATGCTCACCACACAAAAGTCGGAATTGACGATTACGCCTGTCAGCTTACCGCGAGAGCACAATCACTTCCGGTCAGGTGATCGCGAGCAGTTTCAGGTAGGTTACCAGAATGGTCCTGTTGCGAATGCGGAAATTTGGTTTATGACCTCCGGGGGTACCGAGATGTTGCTTAAATCGGATGACAATGGTTTCGTCACGATCCCGTTTCCCGATGATTTCCCCGCCCCCGGGGCAGCCAACCAACATGCCAATCATGGCCAGTTATCGAATGAGTTTGTGCTGATGACTCACCTGAACGCGCATTCCAAAATACTCATTAGCGCGTTTAACTACCATTATCAGCCAGGGCCATTTCGGGACAAAAGCCGTGCTCTGGCGCTTGGATTATTGATTGCAAGCTTGCTGCTGGCGGTGCCGATATTTCGCCGCCGCACTAAAAATGCACAGAAAAAGGGCTGAACGATGTGGAAAAAAATAACCCTGGGTCGGTTTCGTTTTGTTGTACAGATCCTCTCCTTTGTGTTTCTGGTATATGGCGGACTGGTAGTAGGTCATTATCTGGCTGACAAATTATCCGGTACCTTACCTGCACTCTCCTGTGCCTACGATAAACAAAATGCTGATTACTGCATACTGATTCCGACGCAACACCAGTTGCACCATCGGGTCGGTGAGGGCATCGTCCGTGCGCAACAGTTCACGTTCAACCTGTTGCTGCCGCTGTTTTTCACCTTCGTTTCATTTTATGTATTTTTTGTTTTTCTCAACAAAGCTTTTTGTGGCTGGATTTGTCCATTGGGGACGTTTCAGGAGTGGTTATTTCGACTCGGACGCAAATTCCATCTGCCTATCTACACGTTACCGGAAAACAAAACAGGCAGAGTGCGGCCGATCAAGTGGTTAATGCTGGTCGGGTTGGTGTTTGCTATGCCGTTGCTGGCGGGATTGGGCGTGTTGCCTCATGCTGCAGGTGATGCATACTGCCAGATATGTCCTTCGCGGTTACTTACCACGCTCGCTACCGGAGATACCGAACAACTGGTGATTAATCAAAGTTCGCTTGCCGACATTATCTTCAGTGTGATTCGCGTACTCCTGTTTGGTTTTATGTTGGTGGCAGCGTTAAGCATTCGCCAGCCCTTTTGCCGAATTTGCCCGCTACTGGCTTTTCATGCCTTATTTCGTCGCCTGTCGCCTACCCGGTTGGTAAAACAGGCGCATGAAAAATGCGGAAAATGCGGCATTTGCCACAAGGCCTGCCCCATGGATATCCATGAAATATGGCATCTGGATGGCCCCAGAGCTTTTCATGAAGATTGTACCCTGTGTGGGCGATGCGCCGAATTTTGCCCGGATGACGACATCATTCAACTCAAAGTAGGACCGTTAGCGCTGTTTAAATCCTCGCGGGAGTACTACAAGCGACGTATCAAAACGGAAAAACCCGGCGGAGCAATTGTTAGCAGGAAACGACGATGAATGAGGCAGAGGTACTCACCAGCCTCGGTTGGTTTTACGTGTTTGTGCTTGGCATGACCGTTGGTCTGACCGCCTGCACCGTAACCTGTCTTCCGTACCTGGGGACATGGGCGGTGGGGCGTGGTCAGAGCTCAAATAAAGCCCTGCTTGATACCGCTGCATTTGCCATGGGGAAGATAGTGGCTTATGCCTTGCTGGGTGCAGCGGCGGGTTATATGGGAGAGGCCTTAATCCATATTCTGAACGGAAAACTGGGTCATTGGCTGATCGGTTTTGCTGCCATATTTGCGGGTGGCTGGTTGGCGCTATCCGTGGTTAAACCTGCCAATCCCTGTAGTCGTGCCCGGCGCGGACAGCAAGCCTCGCCTTTCCTGCTGGGGTTTGCGCTAGGCTTTACGCCTTGCCCGCCACTGGCAGCGCTGGTCGGAGCATGTGCCGCATTGGGCAGCACCGCCATGGGCTTTTTTTATGGCGGGGTGTTTGGCTTTGGCGCAGCTATTACACCGTTATTCCTGGTAATACCGTTACTGGCCAGTTTTGGCCGCTCACTGCAAGCCGACCGCCCGTGGCTGAATAAATGGCTGTACCGGGCGGCGGGCGGGGTATTGATTGCAATTGGGCTACGCAGAATCATCCTGGTGATGTAGATGGACATGGAATTTCTAAAAACCTATCTGGACCTGATGGTGTTTGGCACCCTCGGTGTGATGAGCTTTTTAATGGTCTGGTTTGCTATCGAGCGAGTACTTTATTATCGCCGAATAAATCTGGGAAATATTCATCATGCTGATGAGCTGAATGTGCTTTTAACCAGCAATCTGACGCTAATTTCATCCGTCGGGGCCAATGCTCCCTATATTGGTTTGCTGGGGACGGTGTTGGGAATCCTGATTACCTTTTACGATCTGGGGCAGGGTGGGGGCATCGATCCATCAGTCATCATGCTGGGGTTGGCGCTGGCGCTAAAAGCAACCGCCGCCGGGCTTTTTGTTGCCATCCCTTCGATTCTTATCTACAACGCAATGCTGCGCAAAGTTGATGTATTGACCGCGGCATGGAGGCAACAACAAGCTGGCTCGCAATGAAGCGCTTTGATCAGATAAACGTGATTCCATTCATCGATATCATGCTCGTATTGCTGGCGATTGTACTGACCACAGCCACGTTTATCAGTCAGGGGAGGCTGGACATAAAAGTTCCTGAAGCATCGAGTAAGCAGCCTCCACCAGATGAAAGCCAACTGGTTCGGCTGGGTATCGATAAAGACGGGGTGATTTTTTACAATGATGAAGCGATCAGCCTGGCCGAACTGGAGCAGTTTCTCTCTGAAACGGATAAGCAAACAGGTGTAGTAATGCGAGTTGACGAGGTGGTTGAATTCCGGCAATTTGTTCAGGTGCTGGATCTGCTTAAGCGTTATGAACTGCAACGGTTGTCGATTATCACCAGGCAAATGAAATGAATTGCACTTATTGCCACCTTAGCGGGCTGGCAATTTCCGCACTGCTACATGCGGCTGTCGGAGTGGCTTTTTTAACGGGTAGCTTAGCGAATAACCAGCCAGGCAATGTCGAATTGCCGATTGACCTGAGTATGTTTGAGTCTGTACCAGAACCAGAACCAGAACCAGAACCAGAACCAGAACCAGAACCAGAACCAGAACCAGAACCAGAACCAGAACCAGAACCAGAACCAGAACCAGAGCCAGATCCAGAGCCAGAACCAGAACC
>JAAELZ010000626.1 GCA_024226105.1 Pseudomonadota bacterium
CGGAATAGTCTCTCCGGGCGCGCCAAAAAGTGTAGAGGTCTTTACCTGAGGTAAACCTTTGCTTTGTCTTATGCGCCGCGATTTGAACTCCCGGCCAATTTGATAAAGAGAGTTCGACAAAATCGCCAGGAGCGATTTTGAACGCGCACAGCGCGGCCCGCAGGGTGTAGGGCAGGGATAGCCCGGAATAGTCTCTCCGGGCGCGCCATTTTAGAAGATAAATCAACCGGTTAGAGCGTTCCGCTTGGCCGGTTTTTTTGTGGCTGTCCAATAGCTACCAATTTGTCCATGATACGTTGGCACCAATTTCTTTTAGCCTAACGCTTTGCTCACCGGAAAATTAGGAGCGCAGCGAGTAATTTTTCCGAGTGCAGCAACTTGTTAGGCGATGCCTGAAATCTGTTCAAGTGACACAGTAGTATAGGTGGTTCCACCCCAAATAACTGATTCGGCAACCACACCGGCGGCCTTTGCCTCCTCCATGCTCTCAGCCGATGCGCCAGGCGATCCCACAAGTTGAGCGTCGATAAAATAGATCCCGGACGCATTAACGGACAAAAGCAATGAGTGGTGTTCTATTTGACCTGCAGCAATCGTTGTAAAAATTTGGTCAACATCGATAC
>JAAELZ010000627.1 GCA_024226105.1 Pseudomonadota bacterium
ACGTCTTCCAGATCGCCAATATGCTGCGATACGATGGCTCGCCCGTCCTTGAGCAAGCAAAAGGTATTTTTTAGCTCGCCCCCCATAGCCAGTATGCTGCCCGAATCGGCGAAACCTTCAGCCAACCGGAGCGCTTGCGGTGCGTAACCTCGTGCTCGACGCAAAAACCTTACACTTCCATCCATCAGGCGTTGCACCGAATCATCAAGCCGATTAACTATCTCCCGATCATGCAGCAGGAAGTAGTCCGCAATTTCTCCGAGATGCTGTCGGGCATCCGCGTTACTAATGGTCTGCGGCTCTTCGCTACGATTACCCGACGTCATCACTACGGGCTGTTTCATATCCAGCATCAAAAGATGATGAAGTGGCGTATAAGGCAACATAAACCCCAAAGTATGCTGACCGGGTGCCAACGCATCGGGCAACTTCTTTCCCGAGGCATCCAGCACCACAATGGGCGCAGACCGCTGGCCGAGTAAACCCGCTTCTTCCGGTCCAACCTTTGCAAAACGTTTTACCATATCAAGATCACGCGCCATCAGGGCCAGGGCTTTCTGGTATCGGTGTTTACGTTTACGCAAACGCTCCACGGCCTTAGGGTTACTTGCATCACAACACAGATGGATTCCACCCAGCCCTTTAACCGCAACAATATTCCCAAGCCGGATCAATTGAGCCGCCCGGTGTATGGCGTCATGACCGTTCTCCAGAGGTTGCCTGACACCCCTGGCATCCTCCAGCCAGGTCACCGGCCCGCAATTTACACAGGCATTCGGCTGAGCATGGAAACGCCTGTCCGCCGGATTTTCATATTCTTTACGGCACAGTGGGCACAACTCGAACGAAGCCATGCTGGTATTAGCGCGATCATAGGGGATCGCTTTTACGATCGATAAGCGTGGACCGCAGTTCGTACAGTTTGTGAACGGATAGCGAAAACGGCGATTAGCCGCATCCAGTGTCTCGGCCAGGCACTCAGGACAGCTTGACGCATCAGCTGCAATCCCGGTGCGCACAATTCCAGCTCCACTTTCAACAATCTCAAAGCCTTCCGGGACCCGAAGATTTTCATCCAGAACAGATCGCTCTATTTTTTCGATTTGCGCCAATGGAGGCTGACAGCTTTGCAATTGCCAGGCGAAGCTCTCCAGATCATCCGGGCTCGCCCAGGCTAAAATCAGCACCCCTTCGGCATCGTTCCAGACCTGCCCGCATATTTTGTTCTGCTTTGCCAGGTGCCATACATTGGGACGAAAACCGACCCCTTGAACAATACCGCTTACCCGGATGCGTTCCCCCGTCTTCAACCTGAAATCCTCAGTTGAACCGCACAATAATTCATATTATCAATACCTTAACGAATGAAATAGTGATCAGCTAAGGAATTTGAGCTCAATGAACCGTGCACACCATACAGGGATCAAATGAGCGCACGATATGTTGTACCGAGACGGGTTCTATTTCACCATCACGTACCGGCGCGTTCACCAGCGCCTGCTCCAGCGCGCCTGGTTTACCCAGCGTATCGCGCGGGGAAAAATTCCAGGTGGTAGGCGCAATAATCTGATAATTCAGAATGCGTCCGTTTTTTACTTTCAACCAGTGGCCGAGACTTCCGCGCGCCGCCTCAACCATACCAAAACCCTGCGCTTCATCCGGCATCCGTGCCTGATTACAAAAAGCGGCCCCGGGCACCAGGCATTTTGCCCACTGCTCCATCTGCACAACCACTAGCGCAATTTCAAGTACGCGTGCGATCACCCGGTTGCGAACATTCGCGCCACTTTGCCGGACCAGGTCCCGAATGAGCGGATGGCCCTGCACCTGTTGTCGAGCCAGCGCACCCACCTCCATTACCCGCCCATCGAGGCGGGGTGCCTTGCACCAGCTATAACCATCATCCTGACCGTCTGACGGCAACGTCACACCATCGAAAGGATGCTTTGCCTCGCTCTGATGAAGCATCCAGCTGTGACTGATATCTTCACTGATCAAAGACTCATCAAGCTGGCTGGAAACCCCGTCCCAGACACCTTTTGCAAACAGTTCACCACCTTCACCCGGATAGGCCCCAAAACTCAGGAAATCCTCTCCGGCCCGCCCCAACTCAACCAGATTCAGCACTCTGGCTATAGATAAAAAATGTTGAAAATCGCCACCACTGGATGCTGATTTATCGACCCACGACTCAAGCGACGCAACAGAATTAATATTTATTACATTCTCAAGCGCGTCACCAAACAGTGTTTTCTCGAGGAATCGACGAAAAGCAAAAAGTATCGCCAAAATTCGGTTCTTTTCCTGAACCTCTACCGGGCGCGTAGTGCCGCCGGCCTGTAACGCCAGGCTATGCGGCCACTTACCGGCGAGCAAGCCCATAAGGTGCATAAACTGCGCCCGGGCAGGCAGAACAGCTTCAGATGCCGAGCCTTTGACCGCCTTGAAACGCGCTTCGGCCCCGGAGAACCAGGGTTCATCCCGGTATACGTTCCGGGCAAAATCCGGCATAAAAAACAGGTAGAAATGGGTCAGATGATCCGCCACATTTTCGCAGGCGAGTATCAGGTTGGTGGCAATTCGCCCGTTTGGCGGCATCTTCAAGCCCTGAATATCAGCCAGCGCACCGGCCGCTGCAATAGACTGGGAGACCGAGCATATACCACATATACGCGGCACGTACACCAGCGCATCCAGCGGGTCTTTACCTCTTAACATTTGTTCAAAACCACGATAAAGGGAAGAACTCACCCATGCCTCTTTTACCTGCCCGTCCGCGATCTCAAGTTGCACCTCAAGATCACCCTCAACACGATTGAAAGGTCCGATTACCCGGCGGCTCATGATTTTTCTCCGGGTTTATCCCCTGGTGCAATGACGATATGGTCAGAATGCGCATTCTTTTTCAGCCGTGCGGGCGTTGCAGCCTTAGAGAGAGAAGCAAGTGCGACGAACCATGCCTTGGGCATATCTGTCGGCAAACCAACCGGAATACCTGCTATTTTGGCTGTTTTGCTAAAGCCGGTTCTCGGCTCCTCAAACCGGGCCGCGGTACAATTAATGCATGAGAAGCCCCCCCGCAAGCACGATCCTTCACCGTTCCACAACCGGGTATTGCAATCCGCATGTGCCTGCGTACCGAGGCAGCCAAGATGTTCCATCAAGCACCCCAAATCTGAAGCCTTTTCAGCGCTGGCTTTAAATTCATAATACTCATTGCGTGGACAACCATGATGCACCAGATGATCAGCATAACTGCGCGGGCGGTTAAAATCGTCCAGCGCGTGCTCCGACATATCGCCTTGTGAAATCTGTAACATAGTCTCAATTATCCAGTTTGGATGGGGCGGGCAACCGGCAATATTGATAACCGGCAAACCAAGCTTGCTTTTATATTCCCCGCCCAGCAGCCCCCCCGGTTTTTCACCATCGTACTGTAAACCACAGGCTTCCCCCGGGTTACCCCCCGCAGTTGTAATACCGCCATAAGCAGCACAATTTCCAATGGCCATAACCTGCCCCGCAAACGGTACAAGCTCGGCGATACAATCGCGCATAGTTTGCTGACTGCCCGATAAACGATGAAACAGGCCACTACCATTCGGCCCCAGAATAACGGAGCCTTCAAGGCACAGCAGGTCGAGGCGGATTTCACCATCGACAATTCGCTTAAGCAACGTATGCAAATTTTCACCGCTTTGTTCGCTCAGGCTCGGGTGCCAGAGTAATTCTATATTTGCGGCCCCCAGGGCACTAAACAGATCCGGCGATTCCGCATTCAATAGTGATAGCGAGCATCCACCACAACCTCCGGATTGAAGCCATAATAAATTGATTTTCCCGGGTTTATGCTTCATTCGCTGATCAGCTATCTCCAGCAGGTAGCGTCAGGGTCATTATGGCTCCACCCGACCGAGCATTTCCCGCCTCGAGGTTTCCGCCCACATCATTTGCCAGCCCGTAACTGATATAAAGCCCCAGGCCCGTCCCCTGGCCAACGGGTTTACTGGTATAAAAAGGATCAAAAATGTGTGCAAGAGCCGACTCGGGTATCCCCGGCCCTTCATCCATCACCCGGGTTTTAACGCCTTCCGGGGTTTTTTCACAACTTATTGTCAAGCATGGCCGGGATTGATTTGCCATCGCATCGATCGCATTTTGAATAAGGTTGACCAAAATCTGGTGGACCTGCCCCCGACGCGCAAATATTTCGATATGCTCAGGGCAGTCATATTGTACTTCGGGTTTTTCCCGGCTCGCATTTACAACCCATTGCACGGCCTTTTTGACCGTAGAAATGAGATCAAATCTGATACTTTCCTCTTTCTGGCTACCCGAATAGCGGCGCAAATCCTGCACAATATCACTGACTCGTACCGCACCTTCCAGTGTGCCGTCAATCAAAGGATCCATATCCCTTACTATATGGTCGATCTTAAATTCCTCGCGTAATTTATGCGCGTCGTCCATCCCCTCTGTAATCGACCTCATGCGACTCAGGTACTCTGCAACGCGGGAGCCATTGCGTCTTAAGGCATGCATATTACCCAAAACAAAGCTGATAGGATTATTCAGCTCATGAGCCACTCCCGCAACCAGCCTGCCCAGCGCTGCCATTTTTTCCGATTGCACCAGTTGTTGCTGGGTTTGCTTTAGCTCATTGTGGGTGCGATTGAGTTCGTCATAGGCACGGCGAAGCTCTCCGGTTGGTCGGCCGATTAACACCATACCCACCAGACCCCCGTCATGATCGTAACGTGAAGAACAGTTCATCGCCAAAGGCGCTGAAGAGCCATCGACACAAAGCACGCTCACTTCACAATCAACCAGCGACTCCTGCCCCAACTTCTCCGGAAATTGATCGACCATTTCTGAAGAATCCGACGTGAATACCTCGCCTAACGAACAATTTAGAAAAGCCGCAGCTTTTTTCCCGGTCAGGCTTTCCAACGCTTCGTTGACCTGCACCACCCGCCCTTCGGTATCACATACGATGAGTACATCTGTCATCGCCGACAGCACACTATCGATAAATTTCTGTGCTTCTTCCAGTGCGGTATTTTTCTGTTCAAGCTCCACCTGATAGTGCACCAGGTCAGCATACACAGAATCCATTTTATGGATAACTTCAATCCAGGCATTTTCAGTGGAAGCGCTAAGCTGAAGCGATTGCGTAACACCCGCTTCATCGATGAGACTGGTCGATTTTTTTTGTATTTCGCTGCTCATTCTCCCGACACTATTTCCTGCTAAGCTTCGTATCACCGGGAATCAGGCTGGCCCGCTCAAGGCCGTAACGTTCCAGCTTGCTGCGCAAACCCACTCTGGACAGCCCCAACTCCTCTGCGGAGCGGCTTTTATTCCAGCGATTTCGAATCAACGCCTCCCGCAATATATGCACCTCAAGCGCCTCAACACGCTCCTTGAGTTTGCCCTGCGAGCTGGCAAAAACTTCTAACTCGGGGGCTTCGTCCCGCGGAACAGCGCGCAGTATTCTGGGCCTCAACAGTTCAGCACCCAGTGTATCGCCCTCGCCCATCACCAGCATATGCAGTATCTCATTTTGCAGCTCGCGCACATTTCCCGGCCAGTGATAGGCCTGCATGCAGGCCATGGCCTCATCGCTGAAACCATTCATGTTTTTGTCAAAACTTTTTACTGCGGTTTTCAGCAGGCTGTTTGCGAGGACCGGGATATCCATTTTTCGTTCCCGCAGGGAAGGCAGTTGAATGGTTAAGGTTGCCAGGCGGTAATATAGATCCTCCCGGAACCGGCCGGCACGCACCTCAGCTTCCAGATCCCGGTTGCTCGCGGCAATAATTCGTACATCTACTTTACGGGTGCGCCCACTGCCTAAAGGGCGAACCTCGCCTTCTTGCAATACGCGTAGCAGTTTTACCTGAAAAGAGGCCGAAACTTCACCAATTTCATCCAGAAAAACAGTGCCGCCATTGGCCCGTTCAAAAAGCCCCGTCCTGTCCTCTACGGCACCGGTAAAGGCCCCGCGCTTATAACCGAAAAGTTCGCTTTCCAGTAGTTCATCGGGCAGGGCACCACAATTTTCAACCACGAACGGCTTATCCCAGCGATCACTATTGTAATGTAAGGCCCGCGCAGCCAGTTCTTTGCCGGTGCCCGATTCCCCGGCCAGTAACACCGATACATCATAGGGTGCCACTTTGCGTATTTTCTGGCATATGCCATTCATGCTGCTATCGGGGGCGCGCACTATGCCGTCATCGCTACGATAGGTGCGCTGTAGTTTGCTGCGTTTTGCTTCCAGTTGCCTGCCAAGGTGTTCCGGAGTGTCTTTCAGATCGACGGATAAAGCTTCATTCTGGCGTTGCAAATCAAACAGCTGATTGGCATTACTCAATGTCAG
The DNA here is from genome assembly GCA_024226105.1 of Pseudomonadota bacterium. Classification (GTDB taxonomy): domain Bacteria; phylum Pseudomonadota; class Gammaproteobacteria; order Arenicellales; family Poriferihabitantaceae; genus JAAELZ01. The sequence goes on from JAAELZ010000627.1 coordinate 6,383, forward strand.
AATCAGCTTATCAGGATGCCAGGGCTTGGTAATATACTGGTATACACCGGCTTCGTTGATTGCATTAATAATATCTTCGGAATCCGTATATCCGGAAATAATCATACGAATCGTATCCGGCCATGAATCGCGCACCAGCTTTAGAAATTCGACACCGGTAATTTCCGGCATACGTTGATCACACAGAACGATTCTTACCCACTCACGATCAAGAATATTTTTTGCTTCCTCCACCGTCAGGGCAGTATACACATCAAAATCATCTTCCAGAATGCGCTTTAAAGTTTCCAGGCTCAGCGCCTCATCGTCTACGATTAATACGACCGGTAGATCCGTCATAAGGCCCCCTGTACCGCTTCGCGTGTTCGCCGATGCTGTGCAATCGTCAACGGCGTTCTGGATTTGGGGATTTTATTTACAAAGTTATAACGGGCAACGTGGTAACTCGGATCGAAGCCATAAAAATTAAGTCGCATTTTTTCCAGCTCTTCATCCCGATAAGCTTGTAGCGGCTTTTCCTTTTCATCACGCTGGCGGTCCCTGTTTTTTTGCGCCACGCTTTTTTCGTAATCAGGGCTGGACGCCAATGCCTCAGCATTTTGTTCAACCGCAGTGACAAAATCCTGCGTTTCGGACTCAAAGATTTCGTCAATGAGCCCCAATTCACGCCCCTCACTGACGCCCATAGGTAAACGCAACTGGACAATACGCCTGGCATTTTCATGACCTGCATAACGGGGCAACAAATAGCTCCAGTATTCGGATCCGTACAAATTTCCCATATCTTTATAGTGCGGGTTAAGTACCACCCCACGGCGCGCCCACACCCGGTCGGCTGCACGGGCAAGAAATACGCCCCCCGCGCCCGTATTACCCTGCAGTGCAGCGACGGTTATCTGAGACTGAGTATTAATAATCTCCAGAGCAAGATCATCTATGGCGTTAATGTTACGCCACGATTCATCGGCTGCACTGTCTGCGGCTTCAATCAGGTTAAGATGCATGCCGTTCGACCAATAGTCTGCGCCGCCCATTAGCACAATAACGCGGGTATCCTGCTGGCGCGCGTCGATGAAAGCCAGTCGCAACCGCTCGCACTGCTCTGTCCCCATCGCTCCATTGTAAAAAGGGAAGTGCAGGTACCCAACCCGCCCCTGACGTTCATACCAGATATCACGGTATCCGCTGTCCGGGCCGGGGGTGATTTCAGGGAGATACTCAAGCTGCCTGCCCAACAGATGCATAGCGGGTAATTTAATCGGGGGCACGCCCTGTTTGTCCCGCAAATGGCCGATCCACACTGCGCCGTCCAGCGTTGCACGGCAAATGGCGCCTCCACATCGAGCGATCAATTCGCCCGCTGTTCCGGTCAGGGTTTTTTCGATATGCGCATCATACAGGTATAAACGCCGGTCCAGCACCTTATCCGCCACACCGGGCACCCCATCTGCACTGCGTATTTTGCGCAATACGGCTTCGCTGTTGTCTTTTTGCCAGTCGATGATGCGGTGCGCCTGTTTCACCAAAGGTCGCAACTTCCCCCGAACGTGTGAATCGGCGTAGTTTAATGCTCGTGGATGGGTATCACCCGAACGATAAAACTCGATCGCGCTTAAAACGGCCCGAAGCGCTGCATCGATCACTTCATTGCGATACAGGCTGCCTTTGCTGGCCTCACGCATTGTGAACTCAGCGCTGGCCCAGATATCTCCGGCATCCATCTCGGCATTTGCCTGGAGCACGGTGACGCCCCAGTTCACCTCATTATTGAGCACCGCCCAGTCCAGCGCGGAAGGCCCTCGATCACCCGGTATACCGGGATGGACAACCAGGCAGGTATGAAAATGCCAGACCGATTCGGGTATCGCCCGTTTTAAAAAAGGCGCAATAATCAAATCCGGCTGAAACAGGTCAACGGCTTCCAGCGTCACCACATCGTTGACATCAAATTCGACGGAAACGTCGTGACCAAGCTCCCTTAGTTCCACGTAAAGCCGTTGGGTCAAACTATTAAACGCATGACTCAACAACAGGATACGCATGGCTCAGCAAATCCTGGGTAGCTGCTCACCCGCGAGCCAGTCGACCATACGACTACCACCAAAGCGGGTTTCCATTTTCACGAAACCATACTCATCTTCTATTACTTCACCAATAATCGCGGCCTGCCGGCCGAGTTCATGGGCTTGCATTCGTTGCAGCAGGGTTTGAGCATGCTCCGGCGCACAGATACAAATCAACTTGCCTTCGTTCGCGACATACAAAGGGTCCAGTCCCAGCAACTCACAGGCATCGGCCACCGCCGGTTTAACGGGAATCGCAGTTTCCGCCAGGGTCATACCGACCTGCGATTGCAGTGCGAGTTCGTTCAGTGTGGTTGCAAGTCCGCCCCGCGTTGGATCACGCAGACAATGAATATCAGGCACCGCCGTGACCATCTCCTCGATTAAAGTATGCAAGGCAGCGGAATCGGATTCAATCGTAGTTTCAAACTCAAGATTTTCACGGCTGGACATAATCGCAACGCCGTGATCTCCAATGCTGCCGCTGACCAGAATCGCATCCCCGGGTTGCGCCCTGTCACCGGATATTTGCACCCCGTCCGGAACTATTCCAACCCCGGTAGTGGTGATAAAAACACCGTCTCCCTTACCCTTTTCGACTACCTTGGTATCACCGGTCACCACCGGCACCCCGGCCACAGCAGATGCCCGGCCCATGCTCGCAACAATTTTATCCAGCTCTGAAAGGCTAAAACCCTCTTCAAGGATAAACCCGGCAGACAGATACAGCGGCCGGGCACCGGACATCGCGACATCATTGAGCGTGCCGTGCACCGACAGGCTACCGATATCTCCGCCGGGAAAAAATAGCGGTGATATGACGTGGCCATCGGTGCTCATCACCATGCGTCCACCCGCAACATCAAAAGCTGCCTGGTCATTCGCCTGACGCAGCAAATCATTGTCGAAGTGTTTTACGAACAGTTCTTCGATCAACTGGGCCATGCTGCGGCCTCCGCTGCCATGCGACATTTCTACGGTGCCATCACGCATATTCAGGCGCATGGGAGATCGCTTCAGGTCCGTCATGCGGCTGACTCCTGATGTATTTGCTCAGGTTGGCGAAAACGGCCGTAGCTCCAGTACGCCGCACAAGCCCCCTCCGATGACACCATGCACGAACCCATCGGGTTCTCCGGAGTACAGACGGTTCCAAACAGTTTGCAGTCAAATGGCTTTTTCGTACCGCGCAATATGCGTGGACACTCACAGCCTTTCACGCCGGTACTATGTATCTGCGCTATTTCAAAACGTTTTTCAGCATCGAACTCAGCGTAACTTTGCTTTATTTTCAGCGCGCTGTAGGGCACCAAACCCAGACCACGCCATTCAAAACTACGCCTTAGCTCCATAATTTCGGCAATCAGGGACTGTGCTTTTCGGTTTCCATCCCGGGTTACCACGCGTGTATATTCGTTTTCGACTTCGTGTCTTCCCTGGTTCAACTGGCGCACCAGCATCAATGCTGACTGCATCACGTCCAGGGGTTCAAAGCCGGCGATAACAACCGGTTTTTGAAATTCTTCGGCAAAAAACTCGTAGGGACGACTACCTATGATTGCGCTCACGTGCGAAGGGCCAAAAAAACCATCAATTGAGACAGCGCCCATTTCACGCACTTCGGGTGAAGACAGGATATTCTGGATCGCCGCAGGCGTCAGTACATGATTGCAAAAGACGCTGAAATTTTGCAAGCCTTCGGCCTTAGCCTGTTTGATCGCAACCGCGGTCGGGGGCGTCGTGGTTTCAAAGCCAATCGCAAAAAACACGACTTCACGCTGCGGGTTCTCCCGGGCGATCTTCAGTGCATCCTGGGTAGAATAAACCATGCGTACGTCTGCGCCTGCGGCTTTGACGCTC
>JAAELZ010000628.1 GCA_024226105.1 Pseudomonadota bacterium
AGGTATTGCCTATAACATTGACGAATTCAATGAGATTTGTGAGCGCGGCCTGGATGCTTCACCGACCAATGAACTGCTGATTGAAGAAAGCATCATTGGCTGGAAAGAATACGAAATGGAGGTGGTGCGCGACCACAAAGACAATTGCATCATCATCTGTTCGATCGAAAACCTTGATCCTATGGGTGTGCACACCGGTGATTCAATTACCGTTGCACCCGCGCAGACGCTGACCGATAAGGAATACCAGATCATGCGTAATGCCAGCCTGGCAGTATTGCGAGAGATTGGTGTGGATACGGGGGGTTCTAACGTACAGTTTGCCATCAACCCCGAAAACGGGCGTATGATCATCATCGAGATGAACCCGCGCGTTTCGCGTTCTTCTGCGCTGGCGTCCAAAGCAACTGGTTTCCCGATTGCCAAAGTGGCCGCGAAACTGGCCGTGGGTTATTCACTGGATGAATTGCGTAATGAGATCACCGGTGGCCTGACCCCGGCTTCGTTTGAGCCAAGTATTGATTACGTGGTGACCAAAGTTCCGCGCTTTGATTTTGTAAAATTTCCGCAGGCGGATGCGACCCTGACCACGCAGATGAAATCGGTGGGTGAGGTGATGGCTATCGGGCGTACCTTTCAGGAGTCCATGCAAAAGGCACTGCGTGGCCTGGAAATTGGCCGTACCGGGCTGGATCCACTGACAGATACCAGCCAGAAAAATCGCGATACTGAAGAGTTCTTAAGCGCCAGGTTACGCACCCCCGGCACGGATCGCCTATGGTACATCGCCGACGCATTTCGCTATGGTTTGTCACTTGAAGAAGTTTTTAAGCATTGCATGGTCGATCCATGGTTTCTGGCTGAAATTGAAGATCTGATCAAAACTGAAGCTGATATTAGTGGCAGCGAGCTGAGTGAAATTGATGCGATCAGTCTCAGACAGTATAAACGCAAAGGTTTTTCCGACAAACGCCTGGCTGCATTACTGAATTCCGATGAATCAGAAGTGCGTGCCCTGCGCCATCAGCTAAACGTGCATCCCGTATATAAACGCGTTGATTCATGTGCTGCTGAGTTCGATACCTCTACCGCCTATATGTACTCGAGCTACGAGGATTTCTGCGAAGCACGGCCTACAGATAAAAAGAAAATTGTCGTGCTGGGCGGCGGCCCGAACCGCATCGGGCAGGGCATTGAGTTTGATTACTGCTGCGTACATGCAGCCCTGGCTTTGCGCGATGATGGTTATGAAACCATCATGGTGAACTGTAACCCGGAGACCGTATCCACAGATTACGATACCTCTGATAGACTGTATTTCGAGCCTTTGACACTGGAAGATGTACTGGAAATAGCACACATCGAGAAACCACACGGCATTATTGTGCAGTACGGAGGCCAGACTCCTCTGAATCTGGCGCGCGCGCTTGAAGCGGAAGGTGTGCCCGTTATTGGTACCACGCCCGATTCGATCCACAAGGCCGAAGATCGAGAGTATTTCCAGAAGTTGTTACACGATCTAAATTTATTGCAGCCGCCGAATCGAACTGCAACGGATGCTGATGGTGCTTTAGCGCTGGCCGAAGAAATTGGCTATCCATTGGTCGTTCGACCTTCTTATGTGCTGGGTGGGCGGGCGATGGAAATTGTGCATAATGCGGATGATCTGGATCACTATATGCATACCGCGATCAGCGTATCCAATGAATCACCGGTATTGCTTGATCGTTTTCTAAACGACGCGATTGAAGTTGATGCGGATGCGATTTGTGACGGTAAAGATGTAGTCATCGGTGGCATCATGGAGCATATCGAAGAAGCGGGTGTTCATTCGGGTGACTCTGCCTGTTCCCTGCCGCCGTTTAGTTTAGGTGATGCCATGCAGGAAGAGCTTAAACGTCAGACGCGTGAAATGGCGCTGGCAATTGGTGTAGTGGGTTTGATGAATGTGCAGTTTGCGATTAAGGGTGATGATGTATACGTGCTTGAGGTCAATCCCAGAGCTTCTCGAACCGTGCCGTTTGTGTCTAAAGCCACCGGGCGTTCATTGGCTAAAATCGCCGCGCGTTGTATGGCCGGGCAATCATTGGCTGAGCAGGGCGTCGCGGGTGAGATCATTCCACCCTATTATTCGGTAAAAGAAGCGGTATTTCCGTTCAACAAATTCCCGGGTGTGGATACTATTCTCGGGCCGGAGATGAAATCTACCGGTGAGGTTATGGGGGTGGGTAAAACCTTTGGTGAAGCTTTTCGCAAGGCGCTGCGCGCGACCGGTCAGAATATCGCTCGTACGGGCCGGGTTCTGATCAGTGTAAAATCACTTGATCAAGACACCATTGTTCCCGTCGCAAAATACCTTTCCGGTGCAGGGTTTGAAATTGTTGCAACCGAAGGAACCCGCCTGGTTCTACAGGAGGCAGGCATAGAGGTTGTGCTGGTACACAAAGTAACGGAAGGGCGGCCGCATGTGGTCGATCGTATTAAAAACGACGATTTTGCCCTGATTATCAATACTACGGCAGGCAAGCAGAGTATCAAAGACTCCTATACCATTCGTCGTGAAGCATTGTTGCGCAAAACAACCTATTTCACCACCATTGCAGGTGCGAAGGCGGCGGTAGAAGCGCATCGTTCGGGAGAGGAAATTGAAGTCAACCGCCTCCAGGATTTACATAAAAGCCTGACAAGCTAAAGACATGAGCATAAATCGCAATAGAAACTAGACATGGTAGAAAGAGTATTATTAACCCCGGTCGGTGAGACGCGCTTGCGCGCTGAACTAAAACGTTTGAAAAGTAGCGATCGGCCCAAAGTGATCGCAGCGATTGCCGAGGCGCGTGCACACGGTGATTTATCAGAAAATGCGGAATATCACGCGGCGCGTGAACAGCAAAGTTTTATCGAAGGACGCATCAAGGAACTGGAATCAAAATTGTCGATTGCCGAGGTGATCGATGCCAGTAAATCGAGCGTTGAGGGCAAAGTGATTTTTGGTGCCTACGTGACGTTGTACGATCTTAATAGTGAGCAGGAAGTGACTTATCAGATTGTAGGTGATCTGGAGGCTGATCTCGAAAACGGCAAAATTACGGTCAGTTCTCCGCTGGCCCGCGCCCTGATTGGCAAAGAAATTGATGATGAGGTGACTTTTAAGGCACCGGCGGGGGTAAAGGAATTTGAAATTGTGGACGTTAAGTACGCTTAATGTCAGAGTGTTGGATAGAGAGGATGGGCTACACTTGTTGCTTCGAGCATC
>JAAELZ010000629.1 GCA_024226105.1 Pseudomonadota bacterium
GCCGGCAGGGCGCGCGCGATCCATTGGCGTGCCAAATCTTCGTTTTTGACCACTGTTCTGCCCTGATAGTACATAATTCCAAGGCGAAATTGCGCGCGCGGGCTATTGGCTTCCGCCAGTGGGTGAAGATTAGTGAAAGCAGCGTTGTAATCGCCTTTGTAATACGCATTAATGCCCGAAGAAAGCTGTTGTGCTTTAGTGGTGGAGGGAGATCCGCTTGATGGGATATCGCCCGTTTGAGTTTTCACCGGGGTTTTTCGGACATCAATTTCAACGGTTTCGATATTCTGTGAATCGGGTGCCGGTTTTTCTGGTGTGGCTGGCGCGGGTTCGACAGCGGGCACCGGGCCAGGTTCAGGAACCAGATTCGGGCCCGCCCGGGTATTGTTCTGAACGGGCTCAGGGACGGGCGCCTTTTGTTGAGCCTGCTGCCTGGCCTGTGCTTCTGACAGGGCAGACTCCAGGTTTTCAAGTAAGTTTGCTCCTGCTTCGATTTGCTTCAGGCGATCGATCTGAGCTCGCGCCTCAAGATAATTGTTGTCTGTAATGGCCTGCTCGGCGTAGTCAGCGCGTGCCAGCTGAATGGCTTTTAAACCTTCCAGAGCGCGCTTGTTTTTTTCATCCAGCTCCAGCACACGCTGATACAAATCATAGGCCGCCCGCAGTTTGGGTGGCGAGGCCTGCATTGCGTCTTTGGCATCTCCTATCGCATCATTTAGTAACCTGGTTTTTTCCGCCTGACGCAACCTGGCTTCCTGTATGGCCATTTCCTCGTTGATTTGATCTGCGATACGCTGGCGAAGATCAACCTGAAACGGTGCATTTGCTTCGATAGTATCCAGTTCAGCCAGCCATTGCTCGGCCTCTTCGTATTCGAATTCGTCAGTCGCATATTCAGCATTGTCCTGCAACAGGCCCAGAATTTGATCCTGGCCTGATTGTGCAAGCCTGTGATCGGGTACGATGTCCAAAATACCCTGATAACTCTGCCAGGCATTATTCTGATCCTGGCTGGTATACAGCTCGCGTTCCATATAAGTTCGAGCCTGGCTGAGCAGGGGCTGGATTTTGTTTTCCAGGTCTATGGTTTCCCGGTATTTCTCCGCACGCAATTTATCAGCCTGGCGGGTTATTGGCATGCTCTCTTCGCTTTCGGTTGGCCGATAAATGTCCGGATTCCAGGCATTGCCTGTTTTTGAGCCGACTAATTCGCTATCTGAATGTGATTGTCCGAGTTGGTCCGATAAGGGGCGTGCATAATATTGCAACCACAGGTAGCCGGCCAGGATGAACAGCCCTGTCATACCCGACCAGACCAGGGGGTGCCCTAATATACGAGCGGACGTCGCCTTACTCAGCCAGGAACTCTGGCCTTCCAGGTGTGGGGGAAGATGGGGAACACGATGCGTCATTTGGGCCTGAATTTTAACCTGAATGGCACACGTTCTGAGAATTAAGTGGTGATATGCCCTATTCGGACTAACATACCGGCGCGGTAAACAATTATACTCAGCATCCTTGTTATTATGGGTGGCTGGCACCTCGCTATTGCAGGTATAAGCGCCGTTCTGAGACTTTTCCCGATTTTATGAAAGCACTATTCGATTTTTTTCCGCTCCTTTTATTTTTTGCGGCCTTTAAGTTATACGATATTTATGTTGCGACCGCTATTGCGATTGCGGCCACGTTTTTACAGGTCGGTTATGTTTGGATAAAATACCGCCGTTTTGAACCTACGCATATCATCACACTGGTGGTGATTTCTTTCTTTGGCGGCTTGACCCTGTTTTTCCATAACGACGCGTTCATTATGTGGAAACCCTCCGTTGTGAACTGGATCTTTGCAGTGATCGTAATTGGCTCCGTAATGCTAAAAAGGTCGGTAATCAAGATTCTCATGGGCAAGCAGCTGGATTTGCCTGATTCTGTCTGGACTCGCCTGAGTATCGCCTGGGGTGTGTTTTTTCTGGCGATGGGTTTATTGAATATGTATGTTGCATTTTACTACCAGCCCGATTTGCCCGAAGAAGTACGCCGCGAAACCTGGGTGAACTTCAAGGTGTTCTGGATGCTGGGTTTGACCTTGCTGTTTAGTGTTGCGCAGATGTTTTTCATTGCAAAGTACATTGATCCGGAAAGTTTAGAAAAACCTGAAAAGAACAAAGAGGTAGAGTAATGTTATATGCAATTTGGGCACAAGATGTCTCGCAAAGCCTTGAAAAACGACTGGCTGCGCGCCCTGATCACGTGGCACGCTTAAAAGTGCTGGTCGATGAAGGGCGGCTGGTTCTGGCCGGGCCAATGCCTGCCGTGGATAGCCCGGACCCGGGAGAAGCGGGCATGACAGGCAGCTTGATTGTGGCAGAGTTCACCACGCTCGAAGCCGCACAAAGCTGGGCACAGGATGACCCTTATATTGCCGCAGGTGTGTATGAGCAGGTTAGCGTTAAACCCTTCATGAAAGCGCTGCCATGAGCGAGCGAGTACAACAGATCGAAGCAAAACTGCGCGCGGCACTTGAGCCGGAATCACTGGATATTATTGATGACAGTCACAAACACGCAGGGCATGCGGGTTCAAAAGGCGGGGCAGGGCACTTTGATCTGACCATTGTGTCGGATAAATTCTCAGGCATGAATACGATTGGGCGCCATCGCCTTATATACGACGCACTGTCAGAGATGATGCCGGGAGAAATTCATGCCTTGAGTATCAAGGCTTTCTCGCCGGAAGAGATTTAGTTTCCTCTTCCTCGTTTGTCATTGCGAGGAGGGTAGCGACTCGGCAATCCGGACATGTCAC
>JAAELZ010000630.1 GCA_024226105.1 Pseudomonadota bacterium
ACCATGATCATAGGCCGTATCAATCAGGTTGATGAATCGACGAGCAGCAGCATCGTCATCGGGCCCAAGCTCCGGGACATCCGAAATAATAAGCGTACTAAACTGGTTGCCAAGCTGGATATAGTCTTTTTGAGAGCGATAAGTCTGGCATAGGGTATTAAAATCGAACCAGGCTATATCGTTCACAATGCTGATCGCCTCAATCGGCCTGCCAGCTACTGTGAGGTGAGCCGGCCTGGGTTGCGGAAAACCGGTTAGCTGGGTATGACAACGCTCAAGCCCTGCATCCGCCTCATCCCCAAGTGGCGAAAAGTAAATCTCCTCACACACCCAGGCCTGTTTACGGAAATCGCTATCACCACCGACTTCAATCACCACACTTTTTTGTTTGATCAGTTCTATCGCCGGCAGAAACAGATCACGTTGTATCCCGTTGTGATACAGGCCATCAGGCTCAATATTTGATGTAGTCACAATCACCACACCCTGTTGATACAAATGCAAAAGCAGCCGGTGTAGAATCATCGCATCGGCAATATCCGTTACCATAAATTCGTCCAGGCAAAGCAGGCGATTCATGGCTGAAACCTTTTTTGCAATATGTTTCAACGGGTCCTGCTCGCCCGCCAGTTTGCCGTTTTGCTCGTGCACCCAGAGCATAAAGCGATGAAAATGAATACGCCACTTATACTGCGTTGCTGCGGCCTCGTAAAACGCATTCATGAGAAATGTCTTGCCTCGACCAACACCACCCCAGGCATAAATACCATTCGGCACCCCGGAAGATTTCCCGGGGCGAATGAGCTTGCCCCGCCAGCCGCTAAGTTTTCGCTCATAGGCCGCCAGTTCATCGCTCAGCCGGGAGAAGACTTCAATCAATTCCCCCTGCTCTACATCTTCAACCATGTTTCCAGCAGAAATCAGTTCGCTTATCTGTAACTTGAAACTCGTCATCTCATTCCGGCATGATCTGCTCGAAACTTTCGAGCAGGG
>JAAELZ010000631.1 GCA_024226105.1 Pseudomonadota bacterium
ATATCGATCAGCAATATCCCTGGGATAACGTTAAAGACCTGACCGAAACCGGCTTCATGGGCATGACCGTGCCCAAAGAGTACGGCGGACTTGGCCTGAACTATTTTGATACCGTGCTGGTGGTAGAGGAAATGGCCAAAGTATGTGCTGTGACCGGCAGAATTGTCGTCGAAGGCAATATGGGTGCAATTTCTACGGTGATGAAGTACGGCAACGATGAACAAAAGAAACTGGCGGCTTCTTATGTATTAAAAGGCGATAAGCCCGCAATTTGCATCACTGAACCCGGCGCAGGTAGCGCCGCCAGTCAGATGACGACGCGCGCCGACAAAAAAGGCAATGGCTACGTACTAAATGGCAAAAAACACTGGATCACGGGCGGTGGCGCTTCCAAATTTCACCTGATTTTCGCGCGCGTATTTGATGAACAGAGCCAACACCTTGGTATCGGTGGTTTTATCGCCATTGCCGGCGAAAAAGGGCTAAACGTCGGGCATCGCGAGCCCACGATGGGCCTGCGCAGCATCCCGGAAACAGAGATTATTCTGGACAATCTGGAGCTGGACGCGAATCGTTTGATTGAGCCGCCTAAAGGCCTTAAACGTGGATTTGCCGGTTTGATGGCGGCCTATAACTCACAGCGCGTGGGCGCTGGAATGGTGGCACTGGGCATTGCTCAGGGTGCCTACGAACTGGCGCTTGAGTACACCAGACAACGCGAACAATTCGGGCGGCCGATTTGCGAGTTTCAGGGGCTGCAATGGATGCTGGTAGACATGAGCGTCAAGCTACAGGCCGCACGTGGCCTGGTTTACAAAGCCGCGGCCAACGCCGGTAATGGCTTTCCAGACATTACCGAAGCAGCTCAGGCCAAAATATTCGCCGCAGAATCGGCCATTCAGGTCACCAACGATGCGCTGCAAATGTTTGGCGCCTCAGGTTATTCCCGCGATCTGCCGCTTGAACGAATGTATCGCGATGTGCGTATGTTCACCATCGGTGGCGGAACGGCTCAAATATTACGAACAGTCGTCGCATCGCAAATACTGGAACGTAAGTTGCCTCAGACCCGGGATGGTTATGTGTAGCGCGCCTCCCGCCTCCACCCTATTCGACGCTAACGGTGGATGCGCTTCGCTTATCCACCCTACCAGAACCTTTATACCAACAGGTATACGGCTATTGAACTCATAAACGGATAGAGAAGCATGCCTACCTCAGCCAACATTATCGCCCAGTATCTCGCCAACGCTGGCGTCAAACACGCTTTCGGCATTCCCGGCGGCGAAGTCCTGTCCGTTATCGACGCACTTGCTGATCATGATATTGAATTTACCCTGGTCAAACACGAAAACGCCGGGGGGTTTATGGCCGAAGGCACGTTTCATGCCAGTGGCGCGCCAGGTGTACTCATCGCCACTCTCGGGCCCGGTGTCGCCAATGCGGTTAATTTCATTGCTAATGCTTTTCAGGATCGTGTACCGGTCATTTTTCTCACCGGATGCGTTGATGACAAAGAAGCAATGACCTATACCCACCAGATCTTCGATCATCAAGCTCTGCTAAAACCAGTTACTAAAGCAACGCTGAAGGTTGCCGATGGTGCGGTTGAAGAAACTATAGACAAGGCGCTGTCTATCGCGCTGGACGAACCACAGGGCCCGGTGCACGTTGATGTTCCAATTTGTGTTGCCGCTGCAGAACAAGCAAAGCGTGTGCCCGTCACCCGATGTAGACCTCAGTATGGCACACTTGATGCAAGCACGCTGAAAAACACCCTGGTACAAATCAATCAGGCGAACAGGCCGGTGGCGATCGCAGGTGTCGGTGTACTACAGCAAAAAGCGGAAGACGAACTGAGTGCTTTTTTGAAAGCCCGCGGTATCCCGCTGATCACCACCTACAAAGCCAAAGGCATATTGCCTGAGGATCATGCCCTGAGCCTCGGTGCGACCGGCTTGTCTCCGAAATCTGAATCTATCTTGCTGCCCTTTGTAGA
>JAAELZ010000632.1 GCA_024226105.1 Pseudomonadota bacterium
AAGGAGTATTCATTATGGGTAAAGATTAAAAAAATGTTTTTGTGAGCGTAACGCGGTAATTTGGCTGTCTGACCATGCTCCTAGTATTGAATCCCCGAGTTTGGTTACCCCTCTGGATTGCCACGTCGCTCCGCTCTTCCCAATGACAGCCCGAGGGATTTTGAAGGGAAGTATATTGCAATGCGGTTCGCTTTTGCTCGTCGCGTCCTGCGCACCGACCACATCAGGAGGTTTTAACAAAGCCCGTTTTTTCCAGCGCAGAATACACTTTTCGCCCCATTCGTTCAAGTCGACTTAAATTCCCAAAATTTGGAACCTGCCCCTGCCTAAGCATATATTCCCAGCCTTCAAGCTCGCTGGCCAGGAACTCCAGCAACTTTTTGGAGCAAATGCGACAGTGATCCGAACATAAAGTACTTTCGGGGGTATCAAACGGGATCGAGCTGCGGATTTGCGCAATAAGCTGGCGCATGGCCAGCGTGGTATCAGGCTTCATCTAAATCGGCGGTTTGCAAAAAGGCTTTGATAAAAAAAGGCGGCTAAAAGCCGCCTTTTGCATAAAGCTGAACCTCTATCAGGAAATTTTCGGGTCAAGTTCACCGGTTGCATAACGTGCGGTCATATCTTCCAGGCTAATCGCTTTCATTTTGGACGCATTACCGACTGCATTAAATGCTTCGTAGCGATGAATGCATATATCGCGCATCGCATCGGTTGCCGCTTTCAGATATTTGCGCGGATCAAAGTTAGCAGGGTTTTCATGTAGATGCTTACGAATCGCACCCGTTGACGCCATACGTAGATCGGTATCAATATTCACCTTGCGCACGCCGTTGCGGATGCCTTCGGCTATTTCTTCAACCGGCACACCGTAGGTCTCGCCCATCGCACCACCATGTGTATTGATGATTTCCAACCAGTCCTGCGGCACGGAAGATGAGCCGTGCATCACCAGGTGCGTATCCGGGATACGTGCATGAATCGCCTTCACCTGATCGATTGACAATACGTCACCTGTCGGTGGACGGGTAAACTTGTAGGCTCCGTGTGAAGTGCCAATCGCAATGGCCAGTGCATCTACACCGGTTTTGCTCACGAAATCAGCCGCTTCTTCAGGATCCGTCAATAACTGATCCTTGCTCAACTTGCCAACCGCACCAATGCCGTCTTCTTCACCCGCTTCGCCAGTTTCCAGCGAACCCAGGCAACCTAACTCGCCTTCGACTGAAACGCCGCAGGCATGGGCCATTTCAACCGTTGTTTTTGTCACGTCCACGTTGTACTCATAGCTTGAAGGTGTTTTACCGTCAGCTTCCAGCGAACCGTCCATCATCACAGACGAAAAACCCAGCTGAATCGATTGTTGGCATACACCGGGTGAAGTGCCGTGATCCTGATGAACACATACCGGGATATCCGGATACTGTTCAACCGCCGCCTGAATCAGGTGGCGTAGAAAAGGGGCGCCTGCGTAGGAGCGTGCACCGGCAGATGCCTGGACAATAACCGGAGAATCGGTTGCGGATGCCGCCTGCATAATCGCCTGCATTTGCTCCATGTTGTTGACGTTGAATGCAGGGATACCGTAGCTGTGTTCGGCAGCATGATCCAGCAGTTGTCTTAGTGAAATAATAGCCATTTTTTTTCCTCGACTTAGATTTAAATAAATATTAGGTGCTGTAACGAATAGAAAATAGGGGTCAGACCCCTGTTTTCTGTCCTATTGCAGCGCAACTTTTCCGACACGCACGATTTTCATCGTATTGGTGCCACCTTCTGCAGAGGTATCTCCTCTGGTAATAATTACCTGTTCGCCTTCTTCGACCAGCCCGGCATTATTAAGCCATT
>JAAELZ010000633.1 GCA_024226105.1 Pseudomonadota bacterium
CAGTGAATACTCACTCAGTGACAGTACGGTGCGTATTTCAAGGCTGGTGAGTAAAGCGGTCGACGATGGAATGGCCGCGTTGGCCATAACCGATTTGAGCAATGTCTATGGTGTCGTTAAATTCTATAAAGCCTGCCTGAACGCAGGTATCAAACCTTTGATCGGGGCCGAAGTGTGGGTTGAAAATCCACTGAATGCGGCCGTTCAGGATAATTTTGTGCTGCTTGCGCAAAATAGTCAGGGTTATATACAGCTAAGCCAGCTTCTGACAGAGTCAATTCTGCACAATAAACACCTGGGGAAACCCATTGTCAGTCAGGAGTCTCTGCTTAAAGCCTGTGCCGATTTGATTGCCCTGGTGCACAGTAGTGAGGGGGAGCTGGCGAGTTTAATACAACAGGGTGAACAGACCGCAGCACGAAATGCACTGGTGCATTACACGCATTTATTTTCTGATCGCCTTTATCTTGAAATAGCGCGTGTTGGCATGCCGGAAGAAGTGGCCAGTGAGTCCGTATGCGTGGATCTGGCGACAAACCTGTCCATTCCACTGGTAGCGGTTAACCGGGTTCAATTTATCGAACCTGAGGACTACGCGGCACATGAAGTACGGGTATGCATACACGACGGGCGCCAGCTGGGTGATCCGCGGCGGGCGAAAAAATTCACTGAGGATCAATTTTTCAAGTCACAGGAGCAGATGTGCGAATTATTTGCAGATTTGCCCGAGGCGATTGAGAATACGCTTCATATTGCGCGCCGCTGTAGTGTGTTTTTTACCTTCGGGACAGATTACCTGCCCAATTTCCCCGGCTCGGGTGAAAAAAGCGCTGAGCAGGTTCTGGAAGAAAATGCCCATGCGGGCTTGATCGAGCGTTTGAAGGGGCTTCCGGACGATGCGGAACACACACGGCAGGATTACCTTGACAGGTTGAAGCTTGAGCTTGATGTGATTAACCAGATGGGTTTTCCCGGTTATTTCCTGATTGTCGCAGATTTTATTCAGTGGTCTCGGGAACACGATGTACCTGTGGGTCCCGGGCGGGGTTCAGGCGCCGGTTCCGTGGTTGCCTGGGTTTTGAAAATCACCGATCTTGATCCTTTGCAGTATGGCTTGCTGTTTGAGCGTTTTCTGAATCCGGAACGTGTATCCATGCCGGATTTTGACATCGATTTTTGCATGGAAGGCCGTGATCGGGTGATTGAATACGTGGCGGATTGTTATGGGCGGGATCAGGTTGCTCAAATTATAACCTTTGGCACCATGGCCGCCAGGGCTGTCATCAGGGATGTTGGCCGGGTGCTGGGCCATGGTTATGGTTATGTCGACAGTATTGCCAAACTCATTCCTTTTGAGGTAGGTATTACGCTGGAAAAAGCCTTCAAGCAGGAAAAGGAATTGCAGGCTCGTTATGATGAAGACGAAGAGGCTACCGAATTACTGGACATGGCCAGGCAACTTGAAGGCCTCTCCAGAAATGTTGGAAAGCATGCCGGCGGTGTCGTGATTGCACCTTCTGATTTAACAAACTTTACCGCATTATACGCCGATTCGGTCGAAGCACAGGCGGTCACTCAACTCGATAAAGATGACCTTGAGAGCATCGGCCTGGTGAAGTTCGATTTTCTGGGTCTGCGTACCCTGACGGTCATCGACTGGGCCGTGGCGCTGGTAAACAAGCTCAATCGTCAATCAGGACAGGACGAAATCACCTTACCCGCGCAGGCTTTTTACGATGAAAAAACATTTGAGCTGATAAAAAAAGGCCGCACAATAGCGGTATTTCAGCTGGAGTCCAGTGGCATGCGTGACCTGATTTTGCGTCTGCAGCCGGATTGTTTTGAGGATTTAATTGCACTGGTCGCTCTTTATCGACCGGGGCCACTGGATTCCGGGATGGTTGAATCCTATGTTAATCGTAAGCACGGAAGAGAACCGGTAGATTTTCCGCATCCTGATACAGCGCCGATACTGGGTGAAACCAATGGTGTTATTTTGTATCAGGAGCAGGTTATGCAGATTGCCCAGGTACTTGCGGGTTATTCTCTGGGCGCAGCGGATTTGTTGCGCCGGGCGATGGGTAAGAAAAAACCCGAAGAGATGGCCAAGCAGCGTACTGTCTTTGTTGAGGGCGCAGAAAAGAACAGTATTGAAACCAAAACCGCTGAGTTTATATTCGATATGATGGAGACTTTCGCCGGTTACGGATTTAACAAATCTCACTCCGCCGCGTATGCACTGCTGTCTTTTCAGACTGCATGGCTTAAAGCCCACTATCCAGCCGCGTATATGGCGGCTACGATGTCGGCTGACATGGATCATACAGATAAAATCGTTGGCCTGATCGCAGATTCAAGAGCAACAGGTTTGTTAATTCAATTTCCTGATATTAATCGCAGTCTGTATAAGTTTGAACCCGTTGATGAGCAGACTGTGATGTACGGTCTCGGTGCCATAAAGGGCCTGGGAGAATCAGCCATCGAGCTGATTTTGATCGAGCGTGATGAAAATGGGGTATTCGAAGGTATCCATGATTTTTGCAAGCGCATCGTATCCAGAAAAGTAAATAAGCGTGCCATTGAGGCAATCATTCGGGCGGGTGGCTTTGATGCGATTGAACCCAATCGTGCACAGGTTATGGCGGACCTGCCACGTGCTATGGAAATTGCTGAGCAAAACAATCAAAATACCAGTGCCGGGCAAAGTGACTTATTTGGCCTGAGTGTGGCTAATGTCGTACCTCAAAAGCGACGGGTGGGTGCGTGGAATGAGTTACGCCGTTTGAGTGAGGAACGCGAAGCGCTGGGACTTTATTTAAGCGGCCATCCATTCGATTACTATCGCCGGGAGTTAGAAACTATTTCTGATATGCAACGATGTTTTGAGGTCGAGAAACAACTACCCAATGCAGTGATAGCAGGGATGATTGTTGATCTGCGTGTAATCAATACCAGGCGTGGCGATAAAATGGCGTTCATAAGCCTCGATGACGGTATTTCAAGGGTTGAGGTCAGCCTGTTCTCTGAGTTGTATGGCTTGTGCCATCCCCTGTTGGGCAAAGATAAAATACTCATCGTAACGGGGGAGTTAAAGCGCAAGGAGGGCGGAAAAGAATTTGAAATTATTGCTCAGAGTGCCTCTGATATTGAGGCTCTACGCAGGGAAAAGCTGCAGGCGATTCGCATATCTGTGAAATCATCACTGCTCGATAAAGAACGTATAGGCGCCTTCAAAAAAGTATTGACGGGTTATATGCAGGGCGGCAACGTGATAGTCGAGATGGTTTATCAGCGAAAAAATGGGGTTCAGGGGGTAATTCAGTTAGGGGATGAATGGGTAGCCCGGGCCTGTGATGAATTATTCGATGAGATCGCTAATCTGTTTGGAGAGACGTCAATCCAGTATATCTACGATGCCGGAGAAATTAGAAGTGGCCTGATTTTCAAGGCGCCTCCACCTCGATTTAACTATAATCGCCGCGATTCAAACAAAGCTAGCGCTTCAGCATAGAGTCTATTAAAGTTCAGTGACCGAAGCACAATTTTCCGCTATCGCGCTCAAAATATGCCTCACGGGGCTGATTATCTACATGTTGTGGATTATCTATAATGTCGGCAAAGACTCGGGGGCGGGGCG
>JAAELZ010000634.1 GCA_024226105.1 Pseudomonadota bacterium
CCCCATTAGCAGGATAAATACCAGCATACTGCCCGTCGCCACGCCCGGCATAGAAAGCGGTAAGGTGACCTGAAAAAACGTTCTAAAGGGACTGCTACCAAGATCATCGGACGCCTCGAGCAAGCTCTTATCGAGCTTCTCCAGCGAGACAAAAATGGGAAATACCATCAAGGGTAGATAGCCATAAACAATTCCAATAAGTACGGCGCCGGGGGTATTGATCAGACGCACCCCCTCCATTCCAAACCACTCCAGCACGGCAGGAATACCACGACCACCGAGTAGATAAATCCAGGCGTAGGTTCGAATTAGCAGGCTCGTCCAGAACGGCACGATCACCAGCACAAGCAATATAAACTTGTAACGCTGATCCACTTTCACCGCCAGAAAGTAGGCCAGCGGATACGCTACCAGCAGGCTCAACAAAGTCCCGAGGGGAGCGTACGTCATAGTGTTCTGAAATGCTTTCAGACGCGCTGGCAGATTCAGGTAATGCTCAAACGTAAAACCTCCGCCGTAGCCACCCACAGCGGCCCGCTCACCAAAACTGAACACCAGAATAACGACAAGAGGCAGAATTAGCAAAAATATAAACCACAGCGTAGTCGGCGCCAGCAGGGCGGCCGTCAGCCATCGATTTGAATTACTCTGCTCACTCATCATTATCCTTCATTCAGTTCTTCGACTAACAGCTTAAGCTGACTTAAAACGAGCCATTACTTCTGCACGATTCGGATCTGTCAGGGTTTGTGCCGCGCCAAACTCGAGGCCATTCATCAACTCTGCAGCGGGATGCAAAATTGGATCGGTCGCCAGTGATTCAGGCTGTAATGCAATAGCACGCGAATCAGTAGGCGCATATCCATGAACCTCAGCTTCACTCGCCTGTACACCGGGTTCCTGCAAATAATCAATAAATGCATAAGCCGCATCCAGATGCGGCGCACCCTTGGGAATACAATAAAAATCCGTCCAGATTTCTCCGCCATCGGTAGCGATGACATAATCCATTTCCGGAAGATCATTATGCAATTGAGTCCCATCGCCATTCCAGCAGATGGACATCCATGCGTCGCCGCTACGCATACCCGGCTGGTAGTCCGAGGTAATGGCAAACAGATGAGGCTTGGACTCGATTAGCAAGGCCTCAGCCTTAGCCAGTTCATTTTCGTCGATTGAATTAAATGAAAAACCAAGCGCACACAGCGCAGCGCCAATCGTTGTCAACTGGTAATCGTGCACAATGGTATGCCCGGATCCCGCCCCCATGGTCAGATCAAAGAAATCTTTCCACGACTTGGGGCCACTCTTTATTTCATTGGTATTGACAACAAAACCTGTTGTACCCCAATTTTTAGGCACAGCATAAACCTTGCCATTTATAGTAGCGGGGCCGGCAAATTTTGGATTGTTGGATGCTGCATCATAATTTGGCAATTTGGACAAATCCAGTTCCTGGATCAAATCAAGTTTGACATATTCCGAAATTGTGTAGTTTGTCGGCACAAACACATCCCAACCGGTACCACCAGCTTGCAATTTGGCCAGCATTTCTTCGTTCGATCCAAAGGCATTAATCTGAACATTGACACCTGTAGTTTTGGTGAATTCTTCAATATTGGCAGGATTGTGGTAGTTCGGCCAGGTAGAGAACACCAGACGATCGCCAAGGTCGCCGGCGGCCCAGGATTTGCGTGGCAAAAGGCCGGGTACAGCGGCCCCCATAACAGCGGTCGCCATGCCCAGGCCTGTCACACCCAGGAACTGGCGTCGACTAATTGAACCGCGCTCATAACGTCGCAGTTCCTGCATAAACTTTTTACTTGAAATGGGTTGATCAGATTTTTTCGACATGATTTTCTCCTCTGTAGTTGTGTAGTAGTGTTAAGTAGCCCCGTCCAGAATCAGGGCAGTGTCCCGGTTCCAGGCCACGAAAACGGTTTCGTTGATTTCAAAAGGCCTTTCACTGAGTTCGTTACGCCGCGGTGACAAAGCAAGGAATTCTCCAAGCTGTTCATTGCGCAGCACATATTCTGTCTGTTCACCAAGAAAAATACGGTTCAATACCTGCGCCCTGGATTTTAATGCGATATTGCCTGGTAACTGATTTTCATCCCGCGCCAGCACTAACTGTTCGGGTCGTACACTGATGCAAACTCGGTCACCAACATTTTGCTCACCAGGTTTTGAGTTAGGGATATTTTCTATTGATAGCCCGCAATCAAGATTAATGTCGACGCTTTCTTTGTTACTTTGCCCAATCGCCCCTTCAAAAAAGTTCGACTTGCCCACAAAATCCGCAACGTATCGATTTTTAGGCCTGTCATACAATTCCAACGGGTTTCCAATCTGAACAATCTCACCATCTTTCATGATGCAAATTCGATCGCTCATTGAAAGCGCTTCCTCCTGATCATGCGTCACCAAAATAAAAGTGATCCCGACATTGCGTTGCAGGTTTTGAAGTTCGATTTGCATTTCTCGTCGAAGCTTGCGATCAAGCGCTGCCAGCGGTTCGTCGAGCAACAGTACTTTGGGTTTGTTGATGAGCGCCCTGGCAAGTGCAACTCGCTGTTGCTGACCACCAGAAAGCTCCCAGATGCGCCTTTTATTGAAACCCGTCAACTGAACCAGCTCAAGCGTCTCACTCACGCGCAAGTCAATCTCTTTGGCTGATGGTTTGGACGAAAGCTGCCTGAGCCCATAAGCCACGTTATCCATGACATTCAAGTGGGGAAACAAGGAGTAGTGCTGAAACACCATATTAACCGGGCGACGGTATGCAGGCACGTTGTTGACCCGCTCGCCTTCAAGAAACACTTCACCTTCGCTGGGCTGCTCGAACCCGGCAATCATTCTAAGCGAGGTTGTTTTCCCGCACCCGGAAGGGCCAAGAAATGATAAAAATTCGCCCGGCGCGACATCCAGATTGAGATTGTGCGCGGCCGTGATGTCTCCATAGCGTTTGGAGACGTTTTGAAATGAAATTACAGCAGCCATTTGTTAGTTTGCAGGAGGCATATATGCCCTAAATAAATAATAATTTTGAGTTTTAATAAATCGCAGTATACTATACATAACAGGTTTTTTCTGTTTTTTTATCGTTTTATGGTATATACCCTGTTTCGACCAATTCAGAAAGATATTCATCATTTTTTACAGATATCAATGAACCTGTCGATTTAACGAAGCCACTTAAGCAAGCAAAAAATAACGATGCGGGGACCCGGGCTGGACAGAATTGCTTGCTTGCGTAATCCTTTGACTTCTTTTTTGAACGTTCTACGCTGCTGAACTCCGTCAGGCCTCAGAAAGCCTGGTAGTATGGGTTGCGCTTAAACTGCAGGGCCACTTTCTCATCACTCAGATTTTCCTGTTGCTTGAGCAACAGCAAACCGACCATCAGTCGAATCGCCCTGGAAGGCCGACCCGTTTCCTGGGTGTAATGCTTGCTAAAAGCCGCCTCAAACTCGATCCAGGGCAAGGCCTGCGCCAACTTTAGAAGTGTATCCTCGGTGTCTAGTTGCTAGACAAACTCAAACAGGATATCGCAAACGGGGCTTGCACTAAAAAATGTTTTCGAAACTGGCCTGACGGCGCAGCACTGACTTTATAGATCGGCTACGATTCTGTCAGCAGTAAACAGTCCACTGATCTTGTTCAGAAGTTCAGTTGAGCTAAAAGGTTTGGTGATAAAGGCACTGGCGCCGGCTTTGAGATAAAGTTCATAGTGCAGTGGGCCATTTTCTGAGACGATGACCAGAATGGGTACCTCCCCGAGGTAGGGTGAAAGATTATTAAGCACAAATTCCGTTTGTTCATCGATTGAACGACCTGCAAAGTGATCATCCAGTAGCACCAGATCGACCTGGTGGTTATCTGGCTTATTACCGGATCCATTATTGCGACGCGAGTTAACTATCCACAGCTGGTTGTCTTCCAGCACTTCACTGATGTATTCGTGGTTGAGGGGGGCCATCTCCAGAAGCAGAACTTTTATACCTCTCAGGAGTGTTTGATCGCCTGCCGACACCAGACCTCTCGTGCGGCTCATAGTTGTTTGCTCTGCTGCTATACCCGACAGGGGAGGCCTGTCGTCGATCAATGAAATTAGCTGCTTGTGTGCTTTCAGAATAGTTTCAACATACACCCTTTGGTGATCTTCCAGATTGGTTTTGAGCAATAGTTCAGAAAACCCGCAAACACCAGTAATGGAACTTTTAAATTGTTTTCTCAACTCAATGACCTTTCCTTCCTTGATATGACTATCCTCTTCAGCCTGAAGTCGAGCCGTGTTCAGATCCTGCTCCACACTTTTCCGGGTCATGATCTCGATTTCTGTTTGATTGATCATGGCGTTCATGCTTTTCTGCAGGACTCCCAGTTCACCCGGACCCGTTACTTCCAGGCGCTGGTCATACCGCCCCTTACCAATGGATTCCAGCTGTTCAATCGTTGTTGTAATCCCGTTGCGTAGTCCACGAGCCAGCACGACAAACAGGCACGTTATGAATAACAGCATCACTGCGCTGATGGCGATCACGTACTGCAGGTACATACTGGACTGGTGGTAAACCTCGCGTTCTGACATCATTGACAGGAGGTACCAATCCCACGGTTCGTGTTTTACGAAACTTGTCAACCAGTTTTGTTCCAGGGACTCGTAGAGCAGGTGATTGGTTTCGGTGCTATCAATTTGTTGCAACAGGCCCTGTGCCAGTGGCAGGGGGGACGCATCTCCGCCATCAAATAGTACGCGACCGGCCGCAGTAATGATGTGGATTGTCACGCGCTGGCCCGGCTCAGCGGCCTTGAACTCCGCGAGCAGATCCTGCTTGCTCTGTTCAATATAGGATTCTATTTCAGCGACGCCCGCTTTTTCCAGGACGGTGATACGCCGTTCAATTTTATCACGCATATGCAGGGCCGTATCCAGTCCGTACTCTTTTGCTTCCAGCCACTCAAAATGGCGAATTTTCAGGTAGCCGGGAATGATGATACTGGTTCCCAGCAACACGGATAGCAGGAGCAAAACCATAAATACTCGATACTGTATGCTCACACCGTTGAACCGGGCACGATATCGGCTAACCAGAGAATGAGCGCTAGTACTCATTCAGTGATCAGGATGGCGGTTTGCAGGATTTCGGCAGACAGGGTGATCCCCAGCTGATTTGCCATGTTCAGGTTGGCGAACAACTTACCCTGTACGTTACGGGCCTCCGGAATACTTGCGGGTGCAGTACCTTTGAGTATCTTGATAGCCTGTTCTGCAGCCCACCAGCCCTGTTCCTGTGGGATTTTGGCGATGCTTACCAGGGAAAAAGGGGCCAGCCATTCAAAGGCCGACCCGATAGGAATGTCTGCGTTACGCATGACAAACGGCAGCGCCCGATCACGGGTCCAGCCATCGATACCCGCTGGGCTTTCGAGTATCATCATGTCTACTTCTTCCTGCAGATCGAGAAACTTCGCTTCCCACTCTTCAATCGAGTTAACAAAATAGGCCTGATCAAGCGGCCGGCCCAGTGTGTCCTGATAATATTCCTGCATGCGATGCCCTGACAGGTCATCAACGGATAGAAAACCTAGTTTCTTTCCAGTGGCGTTACTCGACAGTAAATCAACCAGGGATCTGACCAGATTAATTTCAAGCATACCCGTTGTGTTCTCGTAGGGCAGGCCATAGACCGAGGAATCCCAGTTGATGCCGCAGTAGACAAAAGGCAGTGAGGCATTCTTATAGTAAGGTGCCAGCAGGTATTTGGCCGCGTCGTCATCGGAGATGATCACCACGTCAGGAGACATGCGTTCGATCAGTTTTTTCGCTTCCCGGGCTGCCTCCTTGATCTTCTCTTTGGATCGGTTGTGCTTGGTGCCCATGTAGTGCGTTTTATACCAAAGGTCTTCGACCAGGAAGCGACTCTCGATTCCATGAGCGATGCCGTCACTCCACGCGTAACCCGGGTGGTACGAGTTAATATACAGGACCTTTTGGCCCGGATTCGCGTATGTAGCACTCGAAAAGAAACAGAGTAACAGGCAGGCGACAGCCTGGGCCAGTTTGTTAAAAAGGTGTTGGAATTTTAAGTGATCACAGGTACCCGAAAACGATTTGACAGCCATTGAAACGAACAGAGAAAGGCTCACGGATTGAGCAGGATAAACTCTACGCGTCGGTTGGCGGCGCGACCTTCCGGATTGTCAGAACCATCACTGTGTTTGTTGGGCACGAGTGGCTGCGATTCACCAAACCATACAGTTTCGATACGTTGGTCAGTGACACCATTTTCAACCAGTATGACTGAAGCTGACTTCGCACGTGACTCTGAAAGCTCTATGTTGGTCGCTTTGCTTCCGACAGCGTCAGTATGGCCTTCGACCAAAATATCTCGTTTTATCGCCAGACGGTCATTACTAACCCTGGCTATAAACGCGATTTTTCTCTCGGCCTCACTGGACAACGTCGAACTACCGAATACAAACATAACATCCGGGAGGTAGGCCAGGTAGATCACAACACCCCGGGGGGTTTCCTTGGCAACCAACCCCTCTTGCTCGAATTTGGAAACCAGAATCTGGTTTGAGCTGAGACAGGCGCTTAGAAATAGTACCATGGTCATCGCAAGGCTGGTTTTCAGGATCAAACCGGTTGCGCGTTTAGAGGTACAGGTTCTGAGTTGGATAAGCGTGTGATCAAGCATACGGGGTACGAAAAACCAGCAAGTGTGTATTCTAAAGCCAAGGCCAGGCGGTGGTTCTAACCTGGGGCGACGTCAGCTTTATTATCGCAGATTTCCCTTATTATTTAAACCTCCAGTCTTGTTCAATACCACATACCAACCTGATTTGATTGTCATTCAGGATGAGGAGTGAATAGCACTTGACCGCAAGGAGTAGTGCTGAAACAGCATATTCACCGGGTGACGGCAGGCAGGCACGTCGTTGACCCGTTCACCTTCAGGAAACACTTCACCTTCGCCGAACTGCTCGAACCCGGCAATCATTCTATGCGAGGTGGTTTTTCCGCACCCGGAAGGGACAGGAAATGACAAAAATTCGCCCGGTGCAACATCCAGACTGAGATTGTGCGCGGCCATGATATCTCCGTAGCGTTTGGAGACGTTTTGAAATGAAACAGCAGCAGCTATTTGTTTGTTTACAGGAGGAATATATGCCCTAAATAAATATTAATGTTGAGTATTGATGAATCACAGTATACTATACAGAATAGCATTATTCTGTTTTTTTGTTGTTTTAAGGTATATACCTTGTTTCGACCAATCCAGAAAGATATTCATCACTTTTTACAGATATCAATGAGCCTGTCGACTTGACGAAACCACTTACACAAGCAGAAAACAATGATGCTGAGGATCCGGGCTGGGCGGAACTGCTTGCTTTGTGCATTGGCTCACTGGGTACTGATGATTTCCCACGGAACCTGATTCGCGCAATAAAAAGCATCACAGAATTCGACAATTCTGTGATATTTGCGTATTACAAGAAAGAAAAGCCCCTGTGCCTTCATCACACGTTTTCTCCGACACAACGAATTGTTTTTGTCGATGATTACCTCAAGGGGTCCTACCTGCTGGATCCATTTTTTGCGGCCTGTAGTCGTCACATAGACCCTGGCCTGCATCGCTTGCGCGATATTGCCCCTGATCGGTTTTATCAAAGTGAATATTACCGCTCTTACTATGCCCGGACCGGCCTTTCAGAAGAAATATGCTACATTTTTTATCTGTCCACTGGCGTTGCGGTTGTAATATCTCTAATGCGTTCGCAAGCAAGCTCGAAATTTTCGGCGCGCCAATTCAGGCTCTTGCAAAGTACCGCACCGATTGTTATGAGCCTGGCACAACACCACTGGCGGAATATTCCAGGTAATCTGCATGGCGAAACCGAGGCCATCAATACGCATCATGACCATTCACTAATTACCAATACCGTTGGCACTTTGTTCGGCCAACGGATTACGCCGCGTGAAACTGAGGTTGTAGTCATGGTATTGGAAGGACACTCTTCGGGATCAATCGCGAAACGACTCAAGATCTCTGTAGGAACAGTGCGTATTCACCGACGCAACATCTACGCAAAACTTCAAATCTCTTCACAACAGGAACTTTTTGCGATTTTTTTCAATATGATCACAGCGGATCAGGATTAATGAGATAGCCAAACACTAACAAGTTCCAGGCGGAGCTAAATGGAGAAAAACATGAGCAACGACAGAAAAGAACAAATGCCAAAGCCGGTAAACAGTACAGGCCGATTGGCCGGTAAAACCGCAATTATCACTGGCGGCGCGGCAGGAATGGGCCGATCAGCCTCGCTTGCATTTGCTGATGAGGGCGCTACCGTGGTGATATTTGATATCCAGAAACAAGCCGGTGAAGACGTTGTAAGCCTGATCAGAGAAAAAGGTGGTAAAGCTGAATTCATTGAAACCGACGTATCTGACCCGGCCCAGGTGGACGCCGCGTTTGACAAAACTGCCGAACTGGTGGGTAACTACAACGTACTTTTCAACCATGCCGGCACGATCACCGTAAAACCACTGCACGAAACAACCGTGGAGGACTATGATCGATTGATGGCGATAAATGTCCGCTCAGCTTTTCTGGTGTGCCGTCGTGCGGTTAAAGAAATGAGCGACAATGGTGGCGGCTCGATCGTTATAACCGGATCAATCGCCTCGGAACTGGGGTACCCGCTGGAATCGATTTATTGCATGACCAAGGGTGCAGTTTTACAACTGGCACGCAGCATATCGGCAGAATACAGAGACCGGGGAATTCGCTGTAACGCCGTATGCCCCGGATTCGTAAAAACGGATCACGGCCTTCGAGAAATAAGCGAACTGGATTCCGCCGGACAGGAGTGGGAAGAAGGCGCACTTGCCGATGCTCAGGGCCGCATCTGCGAGCCTGAAGAGGTGGCCTCTGCCGTCGTTTTCCTGGCCTCTGATGAGGCAAGCTTTATTACCGGCAATGCTCTGTATGTTGATAATGGTTGGTACGCAAAGGGTTAAATACCCGGGCAAGCACGCCCAAAACAGAAAGATGCAGTAAGGTTATCCATGCCCTTTACAGGGCTATGGCGTTATATGAGTCGTGGCCATTTCCAGGTGCAGTTCGCTTCCGGTATACGGGAGTTCACGCACTAGATCTTCATCCAGCTCTATTCCAAGTCCCGCTGCAGCAGGTGGAATCACATAACCTTCTTCCCAAACCAGGGGCGTTTTCAGCAGGGCCCCGTATGCGCCCCCGAATGTTCCAATAGATTCCAGAATAAGAAAATTTGGGCTGCAGGTGGCAATCTGAATGTTCGCGGCTGCGACAACAGGCCCGCAATACAGATGGGGTGCAATCTGCGCGGATCTGGTCTCGGCCATAGAGGCAATTTTTTTCGCCTCCAGCAGG
>JAAELZ010000635.1 GCA_024226105.1 Pseudomonadota bacterium
AAGCCGGACCGGATAAGGACGCCGTCAAAGGCTTGCCGGCCTTGCTTAAGCGAACTGCAATGCAGGCTTATTCTCGCGAGCAGGTCGCTGCGCTAAGTGGAGATGAGTGGCAGGCGTTTCTAAATACTCATTGCCAGGCCAGACCGTTTACCGGTGAAACCGGTATGCTTCTTGGCCGCCTCGCATATCAGACTGCGGGTATTAACAGTGCTGAGCTGCGGCCCCTGATAAAAGGTATCCGTTTGTGGATTAAACATCACCGGGTTGAGTCTTGATAAGCCTCGCTTATCCCCTGTTGTTGCTAGTGGTATTCCTGCCCTGGGGCCTGAATCGCTGGCTGCCCGATTATCGGGAAGCGCGGCCGGCATTGCGTGTGCCCTTTATGCAGCGCCTCGCGCAGGCCAGTGGGCAGCCCCCGGGCGAAGGTAGCGCTGTTTTAGCAGGTCATCGTGGCCAGAAAGTACTGCTACTATTGGTTTGGAGTTTATTGATCCTGGCGCTGGCGCGTCCTCAATGGCTGGAAGAGCCTGTGGTGGAGGAACGTTCTTTGCGTGATATGTTGTTATTGGTGGATTTGTCGGCATCGATGCTGGAACAGGATTTCAGTGATCAGCAGGGAAATCAGATTGATCGCCTGCAGGCGGTAAAACAGGTGCTTGACGGCTTTCTTGAGCAGCGCCAGGGTGACCGAATCGGCCTGATTTTCTTTGGTTCGGCGGCTTTCGTTCAAGCGCCGTTTAGTGATGATCTGGATACCATTCAGGTGTTGCTTGAAGAGGCACAGGTAGGCATGGCCGGACCGAAAACGGTGATTGGTGATGCCTTGGGGCTGGCATTGAACCTGTTTGAAAATCGTGAGATTGAAGATCGCGTTGTTATTCTACTAACCGATGGCAATGATACCGGCAGTGTCATCCCGCCGGATCAGGCGGCACAGATCGCTCATGACCAGGGTGTGACGGTCCATGTGGTAGGGGTGGGCAGTGCCGCTGCTGAAGGTGAACAGCCTCTGGATGAAAAAACCTTAGAGGCGATTGCCAGCGTGAGTGGCGGACACTATTTTAAGGCGGAGGATCAGCAGGCGTTGATCTCTGTGTATGAAACGCTTGATCAATTGACCCCCAAAAAGGTCGAAGGCCGGAGTTATAGACCGCGCCGGGACTTATATCACTGGCCGCTGGGGGTCGGGATGGTTCTATTTTTAGGTTTTCATCTGCTTCTTGCGCTGCGTTACGCGTCCAGAAAAGAGGCCGACGCATAATGGAGGCACTGTCTCAGTTTCATTTCCTGCGTCCGCAATGGTTATGGCTACTTCCCCTGGTGCTGGTGATCTGGTGGTTGATGCGTCGACAACACGATACGCTGCGTGGCTGGCGGCAATCTATCGCAGCACATTTATTGCCGTTTTTGCTGGTGAACAATTCACAGGCAGAACAGCGTGTTAAGCCGGTGTCGCTGTTGGGCTGGCTTTGGCTACTGGGTATAGTTGCGCTATCCGGGCCGAGTTGGCAACGAGAGGCTTCGCCTTTTGCCGAAGAACAATCCGTGCTGGTAGTGGTGCTTAAAATGACGCCGGATATGCAGGCTGGCGACGTGCAGCCCAGTCGCCTGCTGCGTGCGGTTGATAAAATCGACCGGCTTCTCAAGCGCCGTCCGGACACACGTACCGCATTAATCGCCTACGCCGGTAGCGCGCATCGTGTTATGCCTTTTACCCGCGACCACGCATTGATCGTAGATTTTGCGCGTGAACTGACGCCGGATGTAATGCCGGTCGAAGGTGAAGATTTGCCGCGGGCGGTTGAGCTGGCGAATGAGCTTATTGAAATTGACGGGAATTCCGGCACGCTGCTGGTATTGGCAGATTCGGTTGAGCCGTTACAGATGGACGAATTGAAATCAGGCCGGAA
>JAAELZ010000636.1 GCA_024226105.1 Pseudomonadota bacterium
GGAGAGGCCGAATATGAAACGGTTAAACGGGTTAAAAAAGCGGTTTCGATACCCGTGGTGGTTAATGGTGATATTCGCAGTCCGCAGCAAGCACGGCGGGTTTTAAAGCGGACAGCTGCTGACGCGGTAATGATTGGGCGTGCCGTACAGGGCCAGCCCTGGTTCCCCATGATGGTGGCTGATTATCTTGTCTCAGGCGGCAGCAAAGAACCAAAAGCGCCGAATTTACACCTGCAAAAACATACCTGCCTTGAACATATCCGGTTACTCCACGCCTTTTACGGCGAAAAAATGGGCGTTAGAATTGCGCGCAAACATATTCGCTGGTATATCGCACCATTTACAGGCGGTTTCAAGCTCTCGCAGGAAATCAATCAAAGCAGCCAGCCCGGGCAGATATTGGACAAGCTCGAGGCCTTTTACGACCAGCAGTTGGAAAATCTAACCTTTGAAAACAGGCCACAGGGTTTGGCAGCATGACTAAATCGCCCCCTCCGACCCTCGCTCAAGCGGTAGAGTCTTCACTCAAACACTATTTCAATAGTTTGAATGGCGAAATGCCGACGCGCTTGCACGAAATGGTGATTTATGAGGTAGAGAAATCGTTATTTGAAAGCGTGATGAGCCTGACAGAAGGTAACCAGACACGGGCCGCACAGGTGCTGGGTATTAATCGAAATACCCTGCGTGCCAGGCTGGCGAAATTTGATTTGCTGTAAGCCCTGAAAATGGTTGCTTCAAAGGAACTGGTTTTTTTGGGCTGAGGTTGCTGCGTGAGACATTTGAATTCGAAACATACATTAATTTATAACATTTACCCATGAACTTAAAACCCATACGGCGTGCGTTGATCAGCGTTTCTGATAAAACCGACTTGTTACCTTTTGCACGAAAATTACGTGAGTATGATGTCGAAATTTTTTCGACCGGTGGAACAGCGGCATTGCTGAGAAATAGTAATATCGCGGTGACCGAAGTGAGCGACTACACGGGGTTTCCCGAAATCATGGATGGGCGCGTAAAAACCCTGCACC
>JAAELZ010000637.1 GCA_024226105.1 Pseudomonadota bacterium
ACTATATTTGGCCTGCCCACCGACACTGACAGTAAACAGGGTACGCCCGTGAAAGCCGTCACTGAAAGCAATAATCTCGTATTTTTTCGTGCCGATGTTGTCGTGGGCATAACGACGCGCAAGCTTTAATGCCGCCTCATTCGCCTCGGCGCCCGAGTTTGAGAAAAACACCCGCTCAGCAAACGTCATCTCCACCAGAGATCGCGCGAGATTGATAGCAGGCTCGTTGGTCATCAGGTTACTGACATGCCAATATTTTTGCGCCTGCTGGTGCAAGGTTTCAACGAGTTCCGGGTGCGCGTGACCCAGAGCACTCACGGCAATGCCCGCTGCGAAATCTATGTATTCGCGGCCATCTGTATCCCAAAGCCGGGCGCCTTTGCCATGGGAAGGCATAATTTGCAGCGGTGCGTAATTGGGGAACAGGTATTGATCGTGCAGATCTCGATTGCTCATGGATGGAACCCGGTAAGTGAACTATCAACTAAAACACGAAAACCATCAGCAGCGCAGGGTAATAACCTGGTGTGCAGCGGTCTTCGTGCGTCTTATATGCGGTGTGTTAAACCCAAATGCGGCTAAGTACGATCCGGGCAGGTAGGCGCACTTGCACAGATTCGATCCTCAGGGCTTTGAAAATAGCAGCTCAGAAAGCAGGCTCCAGCCATCAGCACCCAGAAAAACAGGAACCCCACGGTGTAAGCCTCCAGGCGCCCGAGGTTAACAAACCAGGCGGGGCTGACCATCTCTCGAGGGTCAATCGCCGCAAAAAAAATGATCGTGCCCAGGCCCGCTACTAAAAAAGAGGGCCAGAAGATTGATATTAATTGTTGTGCTCTAGGAATTGCCATATTACTCATAAAGACCTAATTCGAGAATGTCGGCTGAAGGCCAACACCCCATAAAAGTGCGGTTATTATCAGCATAGAAACCAGCGCAACCATACCAAAGCCCAGAATGGCCGAGGCATATAAAAATCCTTTTTCCTTAGGTATATCCATTAGAACAGGAACGCCGGAATACAGTAAAAAGACCGAGTAACCCAGTGCTACCAGGCCCACCAGAAAGTTCACCCAGAGTATCGGAAAAATCTCAAACACACCGACCAGTAATAAGGGTACTGCGACAAATACGGCAAGCGCAACAGACTCGGACAGGCGAACATTTTTAACATAGGTTTGCCCCATCCATTTAATAACATAACCCATTATAAAAATACCCAGCACAATCGCAAAATAATACGCAACAGCAATGGTCACGGCGCTCTTCATTGCCAGTTTTACGGGTTCGGCTGTGCCAATTTGCCAACCAAATTGTGTGGTGCCAATCAAGCCACAAACAGGGGGGATCATTGCCAGTAAAAATACCAGCGTCGTGTACTGGCAGGTATTATTTTCAAGCTTCTTTCGAATGACATGCCACTCATTTTCAGGGTTACTAAATAACCCGACTATATGACCAAACATATTTTTTTCCTCGCACTATTATATTGATTATCAGGCAGCACCCATGCGTAAGCAGGCTGCTTACGCATGGGTGCTGCTTATACTTTACAGGGAAACAGTCTTTTGAATCAATTATTCGCGTGATTCTTTCCACTAGTAATTTCGATACAGCAATCAAACCGCTATGCATTCAAACAGGGGAATCAGGCCTGAATCTGACATTTCAGATGCACCAGAACACGCACCAGAAACAGGCCTGAGGTCATTACCAGAACAGCCATGGCCTGATGAATCGCGCCCAGCGAAACCGGCACGTAATTGATCAGGGTGAGGATGCCCAACGCGTACTGTAGCAACATAAATAACAGAGTAACAACAAACAGGCGTTTAAGTGCGGGAATGAGCGGTGTTTTATACGCAAGCCAGGCAAGCACAATAGCGAGCATTAGCGTCACGCTTGCAAGCAGGCGATGATTAAATTGTACAGCAGCAATATTTTCGAACAGGTTTTTCCACAACGGCGTAAGTGCTGCGTACCCCTCGGGGATCAATGCACCATTCATCAAAGGGAAGGTATTAAAAGCAAACCCTGCGCGTGTACCCGCCACAAAGCCCCCCGCAAGCAAGGTGAAAAACACCAGAAGAAATAGTGCTACCCCCCCTGTATTCAACCATTCCGGCGTCGCATAACGCTGCACCCAATGGCGAATGAAGTGAGCCGATCCCAACCAGAAAATGGCGATATAGAGAACCAGCGCCAGCGCCAGGTGCGCGACCAGACGGTACTGGCTGACATGCGGATCATTCACCAGGCCGCTTTTGACCATGTACCAGCCCATCAGGCCCTGCGCACCCCCGAGAATAAACAAACCCAGCAACTGGAATTTAAGACTGGCGGGCAGAGGGTAGCGCACAAAAAAATACACCATCGGCACAAAAAACAGAATTCCGATTAAACGCCCGAGTAAACGATGAAAATATTCGAACCAGAAAATTGACTTGAAGCCTTCAAGCTCCAGGCTGGTATTAACCTTTACGAACTCGGGTGATGCCTGGTATAACTTGAATACAGCCACCCATTGCGTTTCATTCATCGGGGGCAAAACCCCGGTGATCGGGGCCCACTGCACCATAGACAGACCCGAACCGGTAAGGCGCGTCACCCCACCGAGGCTGATCATGCAAAATATGACAAAGCAGATTCCCAATAGCCAGAGCGCGATATTCAGATGCTGACGATCACTCATAGTTGACCTGGAACGGCCTCAGGCCGGATACGAATACGATTCCAACAACAGCTACTCATCTTCGTATTTATAATGCGTCTCGTTCAGGTACGAGGTAATATCATCGAGTTGATCTGCATTGAGCTCACCATTTTGAGTATTGGTATTGCAGACTTCAACGCGTTGCATCAAACCTTCGATGGTTTTAACGCTATGGTCATCTCGGGTGTAAATGGCGCTACCATCGCCTCCGAACATGTTTACGTGACAGGCGGTACAGCGATCTTCAAGCACCTTAGCCCCATTTTCAGCATCTCCCAGAAGCGTCGCAAGTGCAAGTGCCTGGTGGCTAAGCAATAGTGCAGAAAACAGCCCGATTACCAGCTTGAATGCCGCCAGTGCGGGCTTGCATTTGTATTGCGTTTTCATCATTTTCCTCTGTTATTGTATTCGACAATCTTACAAAATATTTACGCTAATTCCCAGCGTATAAATTTCGTAGAAAGCCTGATTATTGATACTGCCGGCCTTTAGACGGGCTCTCCCTTCTCCAAAGAGGGTTTGCTAAAAAGGATGGAAAACCTGCCCCTCTCTGCTAAAGGAGGAGAGCTTTTACGACACCCCTTTAAAGGGGGCATTCATAAGAATGCATTTCCAGGCCTTCTGCTTATAGTACACGGGTTTTTAACACACCGTCAATCGCCTCTATTTTTTTAGCGGTCGCCTCAGCAACTCCGGAATCCAGGTCCATCAAGGTATAGGCAAAGTCTCCCCTGGAATC
>JAAELZ010000638.1 GCA_024226105.1 Pseudomonadota bacterium
TACATACCAGCCTGCATCAAAGATTGCCTCAGCTGAAAAATAACGTTGATAAAACTCACGACAAGCATCTACATCGTTAGTGACAAAGCATGTTGACAATTCGTTTGTTTCCATTGTTTTCTCTTTATGGGGCTAACAGTTGATTCTACAGTTTCTATCTGAACTGAGATATAAAAAGAGTCTGTATAACTAGAGCCTGGGTAGACAACAGTGCACGGAGATCTATTTCAGGGCTGGGGCCACGCGATAAATTAAATGCAACGCCTGTCCGCTTTGGGCGGTGAACTCACACCCCGTAAAACAGCAACCCGGGATAATGCGTTGCGCCTTTCGCAATGATGCGCTATTGTTTAGCCTGTTACAATCGCCTTTACTGTACTGTAGACAAGTCCTCACACACCCGGATTGACAAGCAATGACTCATGAAAATTCCTTCTGGCTAGCGCTCTGCCTGCTATTCTCAAGTCTGTCGATTCAAGCGGCAGAACACACTCAACTAAAAGCGTTCCCGGCAGCACAGCAGGGCATGCTACGTTATGTGATCGAACTCACGCATAAGGAACGTAGCGAGGAACAGGGTTTTAGTGTTGAGCTCATTGTGGGCAAGTATATGCAGACCGACGGGGTAAACCAGATCCGTCTGGGCAGCCAAATTGAGCCGCGCCCATTAAAAGGCTGGGGATACACCTATTATGATGTAAAACAGGAATCCGCCACCATCAGCACCATGATGGCCGCCCCGGAAGGCGCACCCAAAGTAGAACAATTTGTCACCACAGCCCCGCTGAGCATTCGCTACAACAGTCGTCTGCCGATCGTTGTTTATGTTCCTGAAGGATATGAAGTTCGCTACAGGGTCTGGTCTGCACCCGATCAGTACCAGGCCGCCGGGCAAGGCTAGGGGACTTAAAAAACACCGCATAAGGCAGCATGCACCTCTCACCACCTTCTAAAAACCGCAAGCTAACAGGCGCTATCCTGGAAATCGCCAAAATAACTGGCTGGTGCGCATTGGGCGGTTTGCTTTCACTGCTTGGTTTTTTTGTTTATCACCTGGAAAATCGTGCAGACCTTTCACTCTGGCATAAGGCAAAGCTGGATGCAGAGTTTACGGTTAACAGCAAAGCAGAAAATTTCGAGGATTACCTGGCTATCGAAAAACAGGTCTTCAGACAACTCGATGAGCTCATCTACGAGCAGGTACCGGTCGGCAGACAACAGCTCATTAACCGTTATAGCCGCGACAGTGTGAGCCATCCTGAACGCTGGACGCCCAACTGGAACCGGACATTTGAATTACCAATAACATCCCCCGACGCCGGTGTGTTGCTTTTACACGGTATGTCTGATTCACCTTACAGCCTGCGCGGGATTGGTCAACAACTGAATATTGACAATTCCTGGGTGCTGGGGCTGCGCTTCCCGGGACACGGCACGGCGCCTTCAGGCCTGACCCGCCTGCGCTGGCAGGATATGGCTCGTTCGGTTGAGCTGGCCATGGCTCATCTGCGTGAGAAAGTAGGCGACAAACCCATCTATATCATTGGCTACTCCGCCGGGGGCGCACTTGCGGTGTACTATGCACTGCAAGCCCTGGATGAACCTTTGCGGCCAAAGGCAGCGGGTATTGTGCTCATTTCACCCGCCATCGGTGTTACGCCTCTGGCGGCCTTTGCCGTCTGGCAGGCAAGGCTGGGATATCTTTTAGGCCTCGACAAGCTGGAATGGTCGGATATCAAGCTCGAATATGACCCCTTCAAATACAACTCCTTTGCGGTCAATGCAGGAGACCAGGTCTACCGCCTCACCGAAGCAATCTCCAGCTTGCTGGCTGCATACGGTGCGGATAAAAGCCTGGACAAAATGCCCCCAATGCTCGCATTTCAATCCAGCGTTGACGCTACCGTCTCATCACGGGCACTGGTAGAGGGTTTGTTTATGAAGCTGCCGCCTGCCAGGCATGAACTGGTTCTGTTTGATATCAACCGGCAATCTGATATCGAGCAGGTCCTCAAGAAGGATCCTGTACAGGCATTCAAGCCCATGCTTGAAAATGAAAACCTGCCCTTCACGCTGTCTATCGTCAGAAATCGCAATGAGAAGGTCAGTTCAACCTCAGTATATCGCAGGGCTCGAGGTGGCAGTGGGGTCGAAGAAATACAAATACCGCTGACCTGGCCCGCAGACCTTTACTCCCTGTCACACGTCGCACTTCCCTTCAGCGAGAACGATGCGCTGTACGGTAAAACCGGATCATCAACACCCTCGGGAATCCGCCTGGGGGATCTAGCGCTTCGCGGGGAACGGGGCGTAGTAAGAATTCCGCCCGGCGATATGCTCCGCCTGCGCTGGAATCCGTTTTACCCGCTCATTGAACAACGCATACTGGATTTCGTGAAGTAGTAGGATTTGCGTATTTTTTGCGCCACACAGGGCATTCGCTTGCTATAATTTGCGCTCTATCTATTGAATCAAGAGGTAACAAATGGCGACCTATGAATGCAAAGTATGCGGTATGAGTGTTAATGCCACCTGCGGCAAATGTGATGCTCCTTTAGTCGACGGATCACTGAAACTCGAAGACGGGTCAGAAGTACAGGTTTCAGAATGCCCCAATGGACATGGAAAAATCAAATCCCCCCTGTGCTGCGGCCAGGATATGGCGTGTTCTGCGGGATAGCAAACGTTCTTTACAAAGCGCACAGGCCTGAGCTTTTCAGGCCTGTTTTTTTGGGTCAGTTTTTTAGGCCAGTACCATACGCGTATGGCTGCCACTACGATCTGCAATAACGTCCAGACGTACATTAATGCGCTCTTTAAGTTCCGGCACATGAGAAATAACGCCCACCATGCGCCCCGAGGATTGCAACTCAATTAGAGTATTCACCGCCAGCTCCAGCGATTCTGAATCCAGGCTACCAAAACCTTCATCGATAAAAAGCGTATCAAGCTTAATCCCCCCGGCATAGGCCTGCACCACATCCGACAAACCCAGTGCCAGTGACAGCGCTGCCATAAAACTTTCGCCACCCGACAAGGTTGCCACCGGGCGTTGTTTACCGCTATAGGCATCATCGACCACTAGTTCAAGGCCGGATGCACCGCCGCCCTTGCCTTTTTCCTGCTGACGATACAGCTGGTAACGCCCCTTGCTCATGCGCTTAAACCGCTGGCTGGCCTGGGTCAACACATCATCCAGTAAAACACTCAAAACGAAGCGTTGCAGGCTAATGCGGTTGCCCGTTTTTCCGCTCGCGGTGTCCGCCAGGGTTCCGATCACGGCATAGTTATCCTCCAGCGCTTGCGCCCTGTTTTTAACCTCGTCCAGTTCACGGGCGATATCCTGCAATAGACTCAAACGTTTATCTATTTCTGCATAAGACGCATCCGCTGCTTCAAATTCATTATTCGCTTCCTCAACCAGTCTCTGAGCAGCATTTAAATCCGGCTCCTGCTGATCGGTCAACACCTCCTGTAAAGCGGTTATCGCCCCCCTCGCCTGATCTATTTCCGCGAAATGTCGTTTTATTTGCTCATCAAGCGCACGCATCGGCTCATCATCAAGCCGCGCAGTTTGAAAACCCTGTTCGTCCTCAAACAGGCTATTGGCAATTGATTGTTGCCAGTGGCTATTTGCAACCGCTTCAGCCTGCTGCGCCTCTTTAATCTGTTGCTCTGCACTATCGCGGCCCGCCTCAGCCTTGCTAAACGCCGCACTGGTCTCGTCTGCCTTCAACGTAGCCAGGGCTTTCTGTCGATGATACGTAGAAAGCTGTGAATCAAGCACAGAAATTTCGGATTCCAGTTTTCCACTGGCCCGATATTCCTCAGGCAATTCCGCTTCGGCCTGGCGCATCGCACTTCGAGCGACTTCATGTTGCTTATCCGCTTCTGAGTGAGCCTGCTCAGCAGCTTTTACCTCATCCCCAAACCGGATCAGCTCACTGCTCAAACGCTGCAATTCATCTGCGAGCTGAGACTCCTTTAACTGGTCATCTTTCAAAGACTGCACCCGTTGCTGCTGACCATTGAGCGTATTGAGCAATTCAGCCACGGGTCGATCAAACA
>JAAELZ010000639.1 GCA_024226105.1 Pseudomonadota bacterium
CATTTAAGATGGATTCGCTACGCTTATCCACCCTGCCAAAGCGGCACCTTTTCACCTGCCGATGCCTACATATTCCTGCGATACTGTCCTCCCGCCTCGTACAGGACATCACTCAGCTGACCCAGTGAACACACGCGCACCGCATGCATCAACTCGCTAAATATATTCTCGCCTGCGATCGCCGCCTGCTGTACGCGCGCCAGGGCGACCTCAGCTTCGGGCTGGTGGCGCATATGAAAATCATTCAGATGCGTAATCTGCCGTTGCTTTTCCTCATCAGTGGAACGTGCGAGCTCCACGCTCTGCTCCGACTCATCTGCATTCGGGTTTAAAAAGGTATTCACGCCGATAATCGGCAAACTGCCATCATGTTTGCGTTTCTCGTACTCCATCGACTCATCCTGAATCTTGCCGCGTTGATAGCCGGTTTCCATGGCGCCCAGCACCCCGCCACGTTCGGCGATGCGCTCGAATTCCTGCAACACGGCCTCTTCCACCAGCTCGGTCAGTTCATCAATAATAAAACTGCCCTGATTGGGGTTCTCGTTCATCGCCAGACCCCATTCGTTGTTGATAATCATCTGAATCGCCAGCGCTCGACGTACCGACTCGCCCGTGGGCGTGGTAATCGCTTCATCAAACGCGTTGGTATGCAGGCTATTACAATTGTCATAGACCGCAATCAAAGCCTGTAGCGTGGTGCGAATATCGTTGAAATCGAGTTCCTGAGCGTGCAGGGAGCGCCCGGAGGTCTGAATATGGTATTTGAGTTTTTGCGAGCGCGCATTCGCACCGTATTTATCGCGCATCGTCACCGCCCAGATACGCCGCGCCACCCGCCCCATCACCGTATATTCCGGGCACATGCCGTTGCTGAAGAAAAACGACAGATTGGGCGCAAAATCATCAATGTCCATGCCGCGCGCCAGGTAAGCCTCGACATAGGTAAAACCATTGGACAGGGTAAAGGCCATTTGTGATATCGGATTCGCACCGGCTTCAGCGATATGGTACCCGGAGATTGAAACCGAGTAAAAATTGCGTACTTTGTGGTCGACAAAATACTCCTGAATATCTGCCATCAGTTTGAGCGCAAACTCGGTCGAAAAAATACAGGTGTTCTGGCCCTGGTCTTCTTTGAGAATATCCGCCTGCACCGTGCCACGCACGTTCGCCAGGGTCCAGGCGCGGATTTCTTCTGCCTGGGCCCGGTCTGCGGGCTTACCATTTTCATCAGCGTAATTCTGCAACTGCTGATCAATCGCGGTATTCAAAAACATCGCCAGGATCATGGGCGCCGGCCCGTTTATGGTCATTGATACCGAGGTAGTCGG
>JAAELZ010000640.1 GCA_024226105.1 Pseudomonadota bacterium
ATTTAAGTGGTGTGGGAGCTAAAATGTCTCTGAACGACACAGCCTGGACACTTTGGAGACATTTGCATCCACCAATATGATCTGGATTTCTTAATGCTATATACGCCAGAAACTGTCAGGTAATTTTACACTTCAGAGCATACTGTTTTGTAACTTATTCCTGAATCCGTAACTCCACCTGCCCTATAAGGGTGAGCAACACCGTTATTTACAGCATATTCTGATAAAATACAGCCACTCAAATAGTCACCTTCCAAGTGAAAAATGAAACGCTTCAAAATTGAACAGTCCGATGCTGACATCATCAGCCACAGTGGGTTGTCCCTGATAGGCCAGGCCATAAAACAGCACACCAACCTGAGTTCGGAACTGGATGCAAAAATTGCGCTACGCCATGGCATAAAGCATTCCGATATAATCAAGAGCTACCTGGCACTGCTCAGTGTCGGCAAGAATGATTTTGAAGCCATCAATACCATCGAGAGTGATTTCTATTTCATGAGCGCAATGGATATTCACGATATCCCTTGCGAAGCCACCCTGCGACAACGCATGGATAAGCACGCCGGTGATTTTTTACCCATTGTCGAAAAGGCCAGCCGCGATTTTCTGGCCAATATTCAGCCTACGCTAAGACCCTTATCCACTGGCCATATACCGATCGATGCTGATGTTACGCCCATGGACAATTCAGGTAGCCATAAGGAGGGGGTATCGAGAACCTACAAAGGGCATGACGGCTTTGCTCCCATGGCGGTCTATCTGGGCCAAGAAGGCTACTGTCTTGACTTCGAGTTTCGTGAAGGCAAGCAGCATTGTCAGAAAGACACCCCGGCACTACTTGAGAAAACGCTAGTACATGCCCGGTCTATTACTCAACAGCCGCTCTTGCTCAGGCTCGACGGCGGCAATGACTCCATAGAGAACATCGACGTCATTCTTGAACACAACCAATCCAATGCAAACCTAACGCCGGTTGATTTCCTCATCAAATGGAACCCGCGTAAACAGGATAAAACGCACTGGCTTGGTCTTGCAGAGCAACGGGGGCACTGGGAATACTCACGGGAAGGTAAGCGCGTTGCCGTATTCAGTGTACAGACTAGCCGCCAATGGCGAGGCTATGAATATACCGTCCGCCAGATTATCCGACTGACAGAGAGAACCATAGACAAGCATGGTCAAACCTTACTGATCCCCGAGCTTGAACTGGAAGGCTGGTGGACCAGCCTGGATGTCAGTGACAGTGACATTATTCAGCTATATGCGGATCATGGTACATCAGAGCAGTTTCACAGCGAGTTCAAAACCGATCTGGATATAGAGCGGCTTCCCTCTGGAAAATTTGCCACCAATGCGCTGGTTTTGGGAGCCAGCGTATTGGCATATAACCTCCTGCGCTGGATTGGTCAAAATGGATTGCTGGGGTCAAAATCCCCAAAACGGCACAAGGCAAAAAGGCGAAGGATTAAGACCGTGATGCAGGAGTTGATGTACGTTGCTGCCAGGGTCATCAAGACATCCCGCTATATCAAGCTGGCTTTTGGAAGAGGTTGTCGTTCACTTGATGCATTTGAAGCGGTATACAACAAGCTGGCCTACGGATAAGGTCAGGAACCGACTTATTGTTGATAAAGCAGCAATATCACAGGGTTGGTGCGCCCCAAACATGGAGAACAGTTATCATTTGCATAAAGTGGCCGGAAACGATGACAGCTTTACGGAAAAGTTTTCTGTTTTTGGACAATCACTGAAAATTGGTTGGAAATTAGCGTGGGCCACTTCTGAAGATACGGATTCAGGTATTAGTTTAGTTCATTTGAGTATAGAAAATATTAACAGCCTATTTTCATTACTCCACCAGGTAAAGAAAGATAGATTCCCGCTGCCGTCCAGTCCTGGCGCATCCGAAATCTGACTGATTCCCGTCAACACTCTCATATAGTGCCCTTTTCCGCCGATCAATCCAGTTGAATTTCAGCTACCAGGCATGCCGATAACCAGCCA
>JAAELZ010000641.1 GCA_024226105.1 Pseudomonadota bacterium
ACCGCGATTGCAAA
Source organism: Pseudomonadota bacterium (assembly GCA_024226105.1). GTDB lineage: Bacteria > Pseudomonadota > Gammaproteobacteria > Arenicellales > Poriferihabitantaceae > JAAELZ01. Next base: position 15 of record JAAELZ010000641.1, read on the forward strand.
TTGTCGCATTCGGCTGATTTCGGCACATATTGCAACGGTAGGTGAAAAAGCCGAAGATCGCTTCATCATCAGCCAGCCCAATACAAAACAGGCACTAAACGATGAACAGCAGGCCTGCCTGAAAGAATCCCTGCTAAAGGCCCTGAAATAGTCAGAAAAGAAGCTTTATGATGCGGATAAATACCTCAAACATAAAGAGCACACACCTTTCCCACTGCGGCACAGGAAATATGGCTTCAGGCCCGTCAACGCAGCACCAAACGTCCCTGTGCGTACAAACCCAGCGATGAACTCACGCACCGCACAGATAGACGAGTTTCTCGCCACCACCCCCTGGCAAGCCGCCCAACGTCAACCCCTTAATCAGGACGCCTCATTTCGCCGTTACTGGCGATTAAGGTTGCACGGAAAAACAGCCATGCTGATGGATGCCCCGCCTCCGGAAAAACCCGTATCGCTGTTTGCCGATATCGCAATATTTTTGCGCAATCATGGGCTCTATGCGCCCACCCTGTACAACATGGACAATCAACACGGTCTGATGCTCATCGAGGATTTCGGGGATGCGACGTTTACGCGCATACTAAAAGCAGATCCGCAGCAGGAAAACGTACTTTACGATCTGGCCATCGATACCCTGATTAAACTGCATCGAATAGAAAACTTGAAGGGTTTATCGCTGGCATCCTACGACACGCCCACCCTGATCGCCGAGGCGCAACTGTTTACCGAGTGGTTTTATCCAGCCGTAAGCGGCAAAGCAGCAAACCGGCAACAAAAAGAGCTTTTTGCCGCCGCATGGAGAGAATCATTCACAAAACTGCAACCGCAACCTCAGGTACTGGTATTGCGGGACTATCATGTGGATAACCTGATGCGCCTGGAGCAGGCTGACCAGTCTATGCGTTGCGGGCTGCTGGATTTTCAGGATGCATTGATGGGCTCGGCGGCGTACGATTTGATGTCTTTGATTGAGGACGCCCGACGCGACGTATCTAAGGAACTGAAAAATCGCTGTCTACAACGATATTTCTCCGCCATGGCCGGGGAGGGAAAACTGCTGTCACAAAAAGATGTCATGCCCTGGTTAAACGTCCTGGCAGCTCAACGCCACGCAAAAGTACTGGGAATATTCGTCAGATTGTATAAACGCGACGGCAAAGCTAATTACCTTGAACATTTACCTCGAGTACTGGCACTATATACCTCAGCACTTAAGCGCGAAGCTGCGTTAGAACCGGTACTTCAATGGATGGTACAAAACCTGCCCTCTGAAGACATTAATTTAAATAAGCTCTGATACCTGCACTAAATATGCTTAAAACATCTGACAACCCGACCATCTATCTCAAAGATTATCAGCCACCTGACTTCCGACTCTTAAGTTGTGAGCTGGATTTTGAACTGGATTCAGTACAAACCCGCGTGACCGCGCGTTATGAGATCGAGGCTCTGAGTGAGTCACGTTTATTAGAGCTGGATGGTGAAGCACTGGAACTGGTTTTTGTTCATATAAACGGCGAGCCTGTTACCGAAAACACTTATCGAATAGACAAAAGAAGCTTAACCATTTCAGAGGTTCCGGAAAAATTTTTACTGAGCATACAGACCCTGACCCGACCAGAGCAAAACACCAGCTTAAACGGCCTCTATCAATCGGGTGATATGCTTTGTACGCAGTGTGAAGCACAGGGATTTCGCCGCATTGCCTACAGCCTTGACCGACCGGACGTACTCACCACCTACACTGTAAAACTGCTTGCCGACAAGGTGAGCTATCCTGTGCTGTTGTCCAATGGCAACCTGATAGAACAGGGCGAACAGGGCGAAAATCATTACGCGGTGTGGCAGGATCCTTTCCCGAAACCCACTTATTTATTTGCGCTGGTCGCCGGCAATCTTGTCAGACACAGTGACAATTTCACCACATGCAGCGGAAAAACCGTCGATATACACGTCCTTACACGCCCCGAAGACGCTGGAAAAACTGCGCACGCCATGGCCTCACTGCAGCGCTCTATGCGCTGGGATGAACAGGCCTATGACCGGGAATATGACCTGGACGTATACCATATCGTTGCGGTAGGTGATTTCAACATGGGTGCTATGGAGAACAAAAGCCTCAACGTGTTCAACACCAAATATGTGCTGGCGCGCCCTGAAATGGCAACCGATCAGGATTATCACGCTATTGAAGGCGTTATCGGGCACGAGTATTTTCACAACTGGTCTGGAAACCGCGTCACCTGCCGTGACTGGTTCCAGCTCAGTCTCAAGGAAGGTTTTACTGTGTTTCGTGATCAACAGTTCAGTGGCGATATGGGCTCCTCCGGGGTACAGCGTATCAGCGATGTCAACGTACTGCGCAACGTACAGTTCAAAGAAGATGCCGGCCCGATGGCGCACCCTGTACGGCCTGACAGCTATGAAGAAATCAACAACTTTTATACTGTCACTGTGTATGAGAAAGGGGCTGAAGTGGTACGCATGCTGCATACCCTGCTGGGTGAATCCGGTTTCAAGCATGCCTGCAATTTATACTTTGAAACCTTCGATGGTCAGGCCGTAACCACCGATGACTTTATCAGTAGCATGGAAAAGGCCAGTGGCCTGGAGCTTAGCCAGTTTCGTCTATGGTATTCACAGGCCGGGACACCGCGCGTATCGCTCGAAACCAGCTACGATAAGGATGCAAAAACACTGACCCTGAATTTCCGGCAGCACACACCCGATACCCCCGGCCAAAGCGACAAAGCCGCTTTTCTCATCCCTGTTAAAATTGCACTATTTGATAATACAGGTGAGCGTTTGACTTTTAGTTTCGAGGGCCAGGGCTGTGATGAACCAGTATTGCACCTGAACCAGCATCAGCAAACATTCGAACTCGACGAGGTTAACACCACACCCATCACATCAGCATTGCGCGGATTCAGTGCGCCGGTCAAACTCGACTATGCACAGGATGTGCAAAGCCTGATTTTCCTCGCAAAACACGACGATGATGCCTTTAACCGGTGGGAGGCCATGCAACGATTGAGCATGAACCAAATCCGCGGCATGATGGCAGGTAAAGAAGGCTTTCCCGACAACAAATATCTAAGTCTGTATGACCACATTCTGGCCGATACACAGACCGACCCCATGCTGCTTTCTCAACTACTGAGCTTACCCGGCGAATCCTACATCAGTCAGGATATGGACACCATTGACCCTGACCTGGTGCATCAAACACGCGAGTTGCTGATAGCTGAAATCGCGAATACCCACCGCCATCTACTGCATGAACGTTATATGCTGGAACACACCAAAAGCTCTGGTCGGTGGACACCGGCCGAAACCGAGCACCGTGCATTAAGAGATGCCTGTCTGTCGATTTTGATACGCGTTGAAAATGAGGGTGCGTATACCCACGCCACGCGCCAATACGAGCAAGCTCGCTGCATGACCGATACCATGTCAGCCCTCGGCGCACTCAATCATTCCCAATATGCCAACAAGCAGGCCTATCTGGATGACTTTCATCGTCAGTGGCAGGCCGAAGATTTGCTGGTGAACAAATGGTTCGGCCTGCAAAGCCAGCAGGTTGGCAAACAGGCATTGAACAATATCGTACACCTTACTAAACATCCCGACTTTGACCTGAAAAACCCGAACAAGGTCTATTCCTTAATCGGCAGTTTTCTGCATGGAAATGCGGTTACCTTTCATGCAAAAGATGGCAGTGGTTACGCCTTCGCAACCAGGTGGATCCTCAAACTCAATGCCACTAACCCTCAGGTTGCAGCACGCCTGGTAGGCTGCTTCAACCAGTGGAAGCGCTATGATGTTTCGCGTCAGTCCCTGATGAAGGCACAGATGCAAGCCATAGCCAGGCACCCGGAGTTATCAGATAATGTTAGTGAAATCATCAATAAGGCGCTGGGCCAGGAGGCACCGATAAAATAGCTGGCCGCCATTAAAGCAATAGCAACCGGGGTTTTATGCATTTCAATACATTGCTGAATCCGGCCTTTGCAATCAATGAGGCCTCTCATTAACAATCAGCAGGATAATCCATTAGAATATGCGAGAAATAAGATCGAACGCGGCTTTTCAAAAAAACAAAATCGCATCTATCAACTAATTTGGCATCCAGAATATGAAAAACACCAAGTACCCAACAATCATATTAATGCTCATCGCGTTACCTGGTTTATTTGCCTGCAGTCCGGATGAACCGGATAACGCAAAACTACCTCAGAATATAGAGCTGAATACCAGGCTGGTCGCGTTGAACGTCAAACTGGCGGACCTCTCAGAACAACTGGCACAGTCAAAACAACAAACCAGGGATGCTAATGCGACGATTCTCAACCTGAATCAACGTATTGCGCAACTGGAAAAGAAGCAGGAAACACAGCCTGATTTAAACGCTTTACCGCAACAGATTGACCCGTCGCAGGCCGAACGACAAAAGCTGGAACAACAATTACAGGATTACCTGAAAAAAGAAGAAAACAATCTTAAGCTGCTTGCCGATAAGGAAAAACAACTACAACAATCCGCTGCCAAACTGGTTGAATCACAACAGAAACAGGCAACAACTCAGTCTCAAGTGAATGATTTCAAGCAACAGCTTGAAGAGACCAGGGCACTTATGCAATCTCTGCTGAGCGAACAGCGACAGCTGGACAACAAACTTGAAAACTCTGAACAGGCACTATCACTGGCCCAGACAAAGGCGAACGACATCAGCCTTAAGTATCGTAACATGCTGGCTAGAAATACCAGGCTGGAAAGCGACGACGGTCAAACCAGAACTCAACTCAGCGATTTGCGTCAGGAACTGGAATCCACGCAGGAAGAAATTGCCCGGCTGACGCAGTCTCGAGGAATCTACACCGTTCAAGCGGATGATAATTTGTCCAAAATCGCCGCGTTCTTTTATCGGGATGGAAACCAGTGGGCAAATATCTGGAAGGCAAACCAGTTCCTGCTGGATAAACCCGATCTTATCTATACTGGTATGGTTCTGGTCATCCCGCATACTGATCAGACTTTCTAATTAGTTTCTATAGCAACTATCTGAGCAATACAACGACCGGGTCCACTTTTGTCCGTTATGGGTAAAATCCAAACATTTATATGAACGTTCGCGATATCAAAGGCCTGCTATTCGACAAAGACGGCACCCTGATCGATTTTTCTGCCTCCTGGTTAAAGCCAATGAAGGATGTCACCGGGCTCATCGCGACTCACGCAGGCCGAGCCGATTTGAAGATGGAGTTGCTGGTTGATGGCGGTTATGAGCCGGAAAATGATAGCTGGGCAAAGGATTCCGCCATTGCGTTTGAAACCAGCGAAACCATTTACAAAAGATGGGCGTGTATGACCAGCCCTGAATTGATCGAATCGTTAATGCCCGAAATTCAGGCCATTATTTTCAAATCACTCGAAAAAGCCGTACCGGTTGTTGAGAACATGACCGGTCTGTTTACCCGACTCACCCGCCATTACACCCTTGGTGTCGCCTCCATGGATGACGAAATCAACGTCAGGCAAACTCTGAACGGCCTGGGTCTGCACCAACACCTGAGTTTTTACTGCGGCGCAGATTCCGGTTTCGGGATCAAACCCGGCCCGGGTATGGTGTTTGCTTTTTGTAAGCAGGCAAAGCTTGCGCCAGAGCAGGTTGCTGTGGTCGGGGATGCTGCCCATGACTTGAAAATGGCCAGTACTGCCGGTGCCCTGGCCATCGGCGTTCTAAGTGGCGCGAGCAGCGAGGAAACCTTGAGCGAACATGCAGACATACTAATTTCAGATATTGGCGACCTGGCGCAGCATTTGCTCTAGCCCGGATATTTTATGAATTATTCGGGCTGATATCTGGTGTACGAGGTCTAAAACCAACGGTGTAACGATCAGGAGGTAACCCATATCGCAATGTCTCGATACTATAGCTTCGCAGCATAAAAACACCGGTACCCCGCTAACGGGGAGTTGAATCCCCGTATCTCACCGTTAACGATTCTGCATCATCTGCAT
>JAAELZ010000642.1 GCA_024226105.1 Pseudomonadota bacterium
CCAATGGATGGACATGAGAAGCATCATGAAAGCGTCCCAAACCCTGTCCGGGGAAATCGTCCTGGAGCGGCTGCTGGAAAAAATAATGCGCATTGTCATTGAAAATGCCGGGGCCCGAAAAGGGTTTCTGCTTTTAGAAAAACGGGGGCAATGGCTTATCGAGGCACAAGGCGATATTGACACGGATGAAGTACGGGTTATGCGGTCCGCCGGTATCGAGCAGAGCGGCGCGGTCTGCGCGGGCATCATTCACTACGTGGCCCGTACGCGTAAAAGCGTTGTGCTGGGCGACGCGGCCAATGAGGGGGATTTTACCCAGGACGAGTACATCCGTGAACACGGGAGCAAATCGGTCCTGTGCATGCCGCTGCTTCACAAAGGAGAGCTCAACAGCATACTGTACCTGGAAAACATCCTGACCACGGACGCGTTTACCCCTGACAGGCGAGAACTGCTGGAACTGCTGGCATCCCAGGCCGCGATTTCCATGGAGAATGCCGGGTTTTTCAAAAAAATGACGGAGTCCGAGGAGCAGTACCGCTCTTTGTATGAGCGGGCGGCAGAAGGTATTTTCCAGAGCACGCCGGATGGCCGCCTGATAAGCGCGAATCCGGCGTTTTACAGGATTATAGGTTATCATTTGGAAGATAATTTGATCGATATACTCTCGGATATGGCTAATACATTTTATTATAACCCGGGAGACAGAAAGACGTTTGTCCGCAGCATTAATGCCCGGGGGGAAATTTCCGACTTTGAAACCCGGGCACGCCGGAAGGACGGCACGATAATATGGGTGTCAATCTGTGCCCATGTGGTTTTTGACTCAAGCGGTGACGGAAAATACTATGAAGGAACGGTAGTTGAGATTACCGAGCGCGTCGAAAGGGAGAAAGCAGAAAGGGCCCGTGAAGCCGCTGACGCATCAAACCAGGCAAAAAGCGAGTTTCTGGCCAACATGTCCCATGAACTGCGCACGCCCCTGAATGCCATTGTCGGTTTTGCTCAGATTTTATCGCTCAAAAGCCGGGAAGTGTCGCTGCCCGGTGAATTTCGTCAATTCATTGACAACATCAAACTCAGCGGGCAGGCTCTTTCGGAATTGGTTAACAACGTTCTGGATTTGTCCAAGATCGAGGCGGGCAAAATGAGCCTGTCGGAAGAAGACCTGGACCTCAAGCTGCTGGTCCAGGGTATATACCATATCAACAAAGCCCAGGCCCTCACCAAAGAGATTGATTTCAGCTACCACCTGGCACCCGATTTGCCAACAATGGTCCGATCCGATCGGACCAAACTCAACCAGATTCTAATGAACCTGGTCGGCAACGCCCTCAAATTTACGCCCGAAGGCAAGCGGGTGCAGCTCAAGGCGATGAAAGACGGCGACTCTATTCTCTTAAAGGTCGTCGACGAAGGTATCGGCATACCCCCGGAGCGGCAGGTGTCCATCTTTGAAGCCTTTGAACAAGCCGATGCCGGCACCACGCACAGTTTTGGCGGCACCGGCCTGGGTCTGGCCATCACCAAAACGATGGTTGATCTGCTTCGAGGAGAGATACGGGTCGAAAGCAGTCCGGGTGAAGGTTCGGTCTTTACGGTAACCGTTCCCCTGGTCGAAGTTAGCGCTTTATCAGTCGAACGAGAAAAAATTGATCTCAACCG
>JAAELZ010000643.1 GCA_024226105.1 Pseudomonadota bacterium
ATTGCCCTCTACATAGTGCGCGATGACCTTCGCCACGCCGGGTTCACTGTGAATACCGACCTGCTGCAGGCGTTTTTCGATCCAGCCGACGATTTGATAGCTTTGTACTTTGGGTGCTTCGATACTCGCGCCCGCTGCATCCAGCGCCTTGAACCATTTGCTGTTTTGGGCCGCCCGCGCAATCTCCCCGCTGATAACAATTAGAATGGTGTCGGGGGCGGGCGATTGAGCATAGTCGAGCAGTGCTTTGGCCCCCTGCGTCCCGGGCCTGCCTGAAGGCATGCGCAGCTCAATAATACGTTTTGTTGCAAACAGGGAAAGCGCCTGGCCGGCGGCGAGCAGGGTGTTCCAGTCAAAACCCGGTTCGACGCTTAGCTTTTCGCGTTCCAGATAACCATGTCCCTTACACGATGCGCGTAAATCGTTGAGCGCCTCTTCAACGATTAACAGCTCCGCGCCGAATAAATGATATACCGGCTGCAGCGTATCCTGCCGCGCAAGCTGATAGGGGGAGAGTTTCAAATGCTATTGAATTTTACTCATACGGCGAAGTATAAAATTGACCAGCTCCTGACGCATTTCCTCTTTAAGGAAATTTTCTTCGCGCTCGAATACCAGGATATTGGCGGCATCGTAGGACAGGGTTCGACTCTGTTTCACACTATCTGACTGCAGCTTCTCGCCTTCGGCGTCAAATACCGAATAATTGGCCGTGTAGGTCATTTTATAGTTGCTGGCGATACCGCTGGCGGTAGTGCCGTTAACTTCTTTGACATAAGTCGTGTTGCTTAGATCCAGCAAGGCTGCGTTTTCGCCTTCTGCGACTATTTCAATATCACTGAACTTCAGGCTTTTTTCCACATCATGCACCAGCTCTACATCGGTTCCTTTGACATGCAGACGCATCAGGCTGTCTGGAACGTCAATTTTCCCGCGCAGATGAAAACCGCAACCGGCCAGCAGCAGGCTGGATGACAATAAAAACGACAAAGATATTCGGGTGATTGATACGCGCATAATATTTTAGTGAGTAACGTTATGGGAGGATTATAGGGCATCTTTACAGACACCGCGACCATCAGACCACGATATTCGCCAATCTGCCCGGCACAACAATTATTTTTTTGGGCGCCTGGCCATCCAGATGGCGCAGGACACCCTCCGCGCGCAGCGCTGCCTGCTCAATTTCCGGCTTCCCTGCATCACTGGCAACTTCTATCTCATCACGTTTTTTACCATTTACCTGTACCACCAGCGTAATGGTATCCGTCACCAGCGCGGATTCATCCAGCGCTGGCCAGCCCGCATCAATGACATCACCTGCACCTCCAATCCTGTGCCACAGTACGTGCGCGATATGCGGTGCGATCGGTGCCAGCACCTTAATCATGACCATATTCGCTTCACAGAATGCTGCATCCAGATTTTCGTCCTTACCCGTCTGCACCTTCTCCAACGAGTTCAGCAGCTCCATGGTTGCGGCAATAACCGTATTGTACTGGTGCTTTTGAAAATCGTGGTCAAGCTTTTTCAGCAGGCTGTGCAAAGTATGTCGCAAGGCTTTGGCGGCTTTGCCCGCAACCCTGGCATGCCCGTGTATATCCAGCGCGGGTAAATTATTCTGTAATCCTTCGGCGTTGCCATCGACCAGCGTCCACCAGCGTTTAACGAAACGATAGGCGCCTGCCACTGCGTCATCATTCCACTCCAGTGACTGCTCAGGCGGTGCGGCAAACATCATGAACAGACGTACGGTATCGGTACCGTATTGATCAATCATCGACTGCGGGTCGACAGTGTTGCCCTTTGACTTTGACATCTTGGAGCCGTCTTTGAGCACCATGCCCTGGGTGAGCAGGTTAGTAAAAGGCTCGTCGCTGTCAACCAGGCCCTCATCACGCATCAGCTTGTGAAAGAATCGCGCGTACAGCAAGTGCAATACTGCATGCTCAATACCGCCAACGTACTGATCAACGGGCAACCAGTAATTTGCACGCTCATCCACCATGGCGTCGTCGCAACCGGGGCTGGTGTAGCGTGCAAAATACCACGATGATTCAAAGAAGGTATCAAAGGTGTCGGTCTCGCGCTGGCCTGGTTTGTCGCTGCCGGGTACCTTTACGTTTATAAAATCCGGATCCGACTTGATCGGCGAATTAACGCCGGAAAAAGCGACGTCTTCGGGCAATGAGACCGGCAGATCTTCAACCGGCACCACATGCAGACCCTGCGCCTCATCATACACAATGGGAATCGGACAGCCCCAGTATCGCTGACGCGATACGCCCCAGTCACGTAAACGATAATTTACCTGGCGCTTGCCATTACCCGCTTTTTCCATGTGCGAGGCGATCGCCTCGAAGGCGTCGGCAAAATTCAATCCGTCAAATTCTCCCGAATTGAATACCTGACCCTGCTTACTGGTATACGCACCGGTTTCAAAATCATGCTCTGTCCCGTCGGCCGGTTTAATAACCGGGCGAATTTCAATACCATGTTTAACGGCAAACTCCCAGTCGCGGTCGTCGTGGGCAGGAACCGCCATGACGGCGCCCGTGCCATAACTCATCAACACAAAATTCGCCGCCCAGATTTCAACCTGCTCACCGCTGACAGGATGTACAGCCTGTATACCCAGCGGCATGCCCTTTTTCTCCATGGTTTCCATGTCCGCCTCGGAGGTTTTAACCTGACGGCATTCCTCAATGAAGGCGGCAAGCTGCTGATTATTTTCAGCCGCTTTTTGTGCCAGCGGATGTTCGGCCGCAACGGATACAAAAGTCACACCCATAATCGTATCTGGGCGCGTGGTATACACCGCCAATGGTTTTGCGTCGGCTACTTCAAAGCTAAACTCCAGCCCTTCAGAACGACCTATCCAGTTACGCTGCATGGTACGCACTGCTTCCGGCCAGCCGTCCAGCCCATCAATATCTTCCAGTAATTCCTGGGCGTATTTGCTGATGGCGATGAACCACTGCGGGATTTTTTTCCGCTCAACCGTGGCCCCGGAACGCCAGCCCCTGCCGTCGACTACCTGCTCATTAGCCAGCACGGTTTGCTCTACCGGATCCCAGTTCACCTCCGCCATCTTTTTATAGGCCAGACCTTTTTCCACCAGTTTGGTAAAAAACCACTGCTCCCATTTATAGTACTCGGGTTTACACGTCGCCAGTTCGCGGCTCCAGTCATAAGCAAATCCCAGGCGCTTAAGCTGCTTTTTCATGTATGCGATGTTTTCGTAGGTCCATTTCGCCGGCGGCATCTTGTTTTTGATCGCCGCATTCTCTGCCGGAAGACCAAAGGCATCCCAGCCCATGGGCTGCAACACGTTTTTACCCAGCATACGCTGATAGCGGCTTATCACGTCACCAATGGTATAATTCCGCACGTGGCCCATGTGGAGCTGCCCTGAAGGATAGGGCAACATCGAAAGGCAGTAGAATTTTGGCTTGTCGCTGTCTTCAGTGACTTTAAAACTCTCGGTCTGGTCCCAGTAGGCCTGAACCTCGGCCTCAATTTTGTTGAAATCGTATTCCATCGCTGCTGTGTATGGCGTAAATTAGACGCCTCAATAATTCGAAAGGCCGCGATTTTACCCCAAGCATGTTTTCGAAACACCAAATCGAGCAGGAAATTAAGCTTACTGCTCCTGATGAAGCGACCCTCAACCAGCTGATAAACAGTTCGATCGTTAAACAGGCAATCCGCGACCCGGGCATTTGTTCGGCTCCCCGGCGCTTTGCCGCGACCTACTACGATACCCCGGACTGGGACTTACGCGACTTACGCTGGTCTCTGCGCACGCGTTACGAAGGTGAGATTCATATGAGCACGCTTAAACGTAACAGCATTATCAAACACGGTTATTCAAGCTGCGAAGAGATCGAGCAAGCCACAGGAAAAGGTTTTGAGAGCCTGGCCTGCGTGCCGGAAGGCAAAATCGCAGAAGCACTACACGCCGTACTTCCGAAATCCGCAACCCTGCTGAAGCGCGTTAATGTCACCATGGCACGCCGCAAACAAGTGCTAGAGATCGGTCGTTCGAAACTGGAACTGGTCACGGACTCGGGATTTATTTCTGCCAATGGCCAGCAAACGGAACTGCATGAAGTTGAGCTGGAGCTCCTTCAGGGAGACATGCACGACCATGAAGTGAGCACTTTTACCCGGCAGCTGATCAACCGCTTTATGCTACAGCCTTCGCATTTTTCGAAACACCAGATTGGCCTTTCTCATTATTAATTA
>JAAELZ010000644.1 GCA_024226105.1 Pseudomonadota bacterium
GCGCAAGCGCATTGCCTTAAACCCCAGTTTTGAAAGTTTATAGTCATCAGACGTCATGGTTCCGTAATCCAGATACGGGCCGATTCGAACACGAAAATAGTCTTTGTTTTCAATACTGACTTTCTGAATACTTGCACGCATCCCCCCCAGCGCAAGCTTTGCTTTCAGGCGTTCTGCATCCACCTGATGCCCGTAGGAAGCAACCTGCAACATATAAGCACTCCCGGGTGGCAATGCTCGTACATCTTTCGTCGCGGGCCTGGCTTTTGTTTTGGATACCGCTTTGGTTTTAACTGAAACTACCGGCGTCGGTGGGCGCGCGGTTTCTTTGGGCAATACTTCTTCAATTTCCGGCAGCACCGTATAAAAGTCATACTGCGGTTTGATGCGCGGTGCTTTATCAACCAGCACGGGCTCCGGTGGCACGCTCTCAGCGGCACGTATTTCCGCCTGCTGTTTAGACTGGCTTATCAACTCCTTCAGGCCACTGCCCATATCACCCTGAGCGTCGGATTGATAACCCTGCCAGAACAAAATCGAAAGCACCCCGGAAAAGGCCCCGGCAATAAAAAAACCCAGACCTGTTTTAAAAGCCGAAATTGTGGGCTTTAAATTGCGCCCACTTCCCCTTTTTGGGTTCGTTTTTGCCTTTTTACGCCTCGCCTGTGCCATTACATACGCTCCGGCGCGCTTACCCCAAGCAGGCTCAGGCCATTGGCTATCACCTGGCGCACCGCATCAATCAATACCAGCCGCGCATGACGCATGTCGCCTTCTGCGGAGATAAATGGATGGGCGTTATAATAGGTATGGAAGGCATTGGCCAAATCACGCAAATAGTAGGCGACCTGATGCGGGGCGTAATCACGTGCCGCACGCGCCAGTACTTCCGGATAGCGGGCTAACTCAGTCATCAACTCTATTTCATGGCTTTCTACCAGCAAAGAAAGGTCTGCGTCACCGTCAAGCTGCACCCCTTTTTCTTCGAGTTGTCGATAAACACTGCAAACTCGCGCGTGCGCATATTGCACATAGTACACCGGGTTATCCGAGGACTGCGACTTTGCCAGATCCAGATCAAAATCCATGTGTTGCTCAGATTTTCGCATTACGTAAAAAAAGCGCGCTGCGTCGGTACCGACTTCTTCGCGCAATTCACGCAGGGTAACAAAATCGCCACCGCGGGTGGACATCGAAACTTTTTCACCGCCACGGTACAAAATGGCAAACTGTACCAGCAGGACTTTCAGCGCATCAGGATCTTTATCCATCGCCTTGAAGGCGGCCTTAACGCGCGCAACGTAGCCGTGGTGATCCGCACCCCAGATATTAATCAACTGGTCAAAACCACGATTGGCTTTTTGTAAATGATAGGCGATATCGGCGGCGAAATACGTATGCTGGCCGTTGGCCCGCAAAACCACGCGGTCTTTTTCATCACCATCCTCGCTGGAGCGAAACCACCAGGCGCCTTCTTTTTCGTACAGTTTGTCATTGGCCTTCAACACTTCGATAGCATCGTTAATAGCCGAAGAATCCACTAAGGCACGCTCTGAAAACCATTGATCAAAGGTGACACCAAACTGCGCCAGATCGCCCCGAATATCATTGACCAGCGCGTTCAGTCCAGCCTCAAATACCGCGTTGTAGTTTGCTTCACCCAAACCCTGCTGGCAACGCTCAATCAGAGTATCCATTGCCCGCTCCAGGTCGTCGGGAAGTTCAGAAAACAAGGCGTCTGTGTCAAGCACAAAGGCACCACCGTTTTCGCGATGCAGGCTTGCTGCGATATCCCAGACGTAATCACCCTTATAGCCATTGGCTGGCAACGTGACTTCGAGCCCCGCCAGGTCGAGATAACGCATATAGACACTCAGCGCGAGTATATGCATCTGGCGACCGGCATCATTAACGTAGTACTCTGCCTCGACCGCATAGCCATTTGCTTTAAGCAGGCGCACCAGCGCATCACCATAGGCCGCGCCGCGGCCATGCCCGACGTGTAACGGGCCGGTAGGATTGGCCGAAACAAATTCAACCAGCACGCGCTGCCCGGCACCCATTTTCGACAGACCATAATTTTGCCCTTCAATCCTGATGGTACTGATAATCTGGCTATGGGCATTCTTGACCAGCGTGAAGTTAATAAACCCCGGCCCCGCGATATCAAGTTTCTCTACTTCCGGTACATCCGGGAAATGCTCAAGGATCAACTGCGCAACCTCGCGCGGGTTACGCTTCGCCTGTTTGGCAACGATTAAGGCAATATTACTGGCGAAATCGCCGTGAGCCCGGTCCCGGGTACGCTCGATGCTTATACGTTCCAGCGCATCGGGCATCAACACCCGTTCATTAATCAACACGGTAACGGCGAGGTTTAAGCCCCTTTCAATGGCTTGCTTCATGAGATTTCATTTCGTTCGATTTTGTTGCAAATGGTGTTTTAGCGTAGGATGCGGTAAGCACAGCGAACCGCATCAATTGCTACAAAACCTTCTGGCTGCCCTATAGCCAGGGTGGGGCTAACTGATACTGCTTTCGATAAATGTGGTCAAATCAGATTTAGACGCCGCACCCACTTTTGTTCCTTCAACTTCACCCCCCTTAAACACCATCAGCGTAGGAATGCTGCGAATACCAAACTTGGGCGGTGTTTGCGCATTTTCATCAATATTGATTTTGGCAATTTTCACTTTATCGCCGTATTCTACCGCCAGCTCTTCGAGAATCGGGCCGATCATTTTGCACGGGCCGCACCACTCTGCCCAGTAATCCACGACCACCGGCACATCGGATTGAAGCACTTCTTGTTCAAATGTGGCGTCTGTAAGGTGTACTATTTGCTCTGACATATATTAAATTTCCGTTGAATCGATTACTATTAGGGGTTATTCGGGCTCGGCATCCAGCATATTGAGCCTCACTTGCTTAATATGCATTCACTTGCCTCACAGCTCGCGCATTTCGCGCCAGCCTAAAACATAAGATTATACCCTATGCAGGACACACATCTAAGCGATCTTAAATTTAGCTCGCTCAATTTACACCCTAAATTACTCAAAGGCGTAAAAGACGCGGGTTTTGAGTATTGTACGCCGATTCAGGCGCTGGCATTACCCCTGGCACTCGATGGCCAGGACGTCGCAGGCCAGGCACAAACCGGCACCGGTAAAACCGCCGCCTTTTTGCTCGCGACCATGCAAAGGCTGATTCTCGATGATGAGAAACAGGCCACTGAGCTAAAGGCTGCCGAATCCGTCGAAACAGAAAAAGCAACCTCTAAAGCCAAATCATCCGATGAGGAAACCGAGGACAGTGAGGATGGCGAAAAAACGCCTGAGACTAAAGCTGAAAAAGTAAGCCCTAAAAAAACGGTCGCTAAAAAGGACCTGAAGGCTATCCGCTCTCTGATTCTCGCGCCGACTCGGGAACTGGCCATCCAGATTCATAAAGATGCTGTGCAGTTAGGTAAAAATACCGACCTCAAACTCGGCCTGGCCTATGGCGGCACCGGCTATGAAAGCCAGCGTGCGACCATCGAAGCGGGTGTCGATATTCTGATCGGCACACCCGGGCGCGTGATTGACTATTTCAAACAGGGCGTATTTCATCTTAAAAACGTCCAGGTAGCCGTTATGGA
>JAAELZ010000645.1 GCA_024226105.1 Pseudomonadota bacterium
AGAGGTTAAATCAGAAGCAGGCCGTAGTTTACGGAATGAGGTAAAAAACCTGCTCGGTATTCTCGAAACCATAGAAGAATATACAGCGTTTCCATCAATTGATGATATCGATATTCTCTGGGGGTATTACAAGGATAAAAATTATGTCGCGCTGTCCTGCGCTGTGGAATTCATAGCCCGGGCCTTAAGTAACGATAGCTACCGGCGGCGAAGCATCAGCCTGGCCCAGATGCAAGATTTATCGCTTGAGGAACAGGACGATCAGAGAATTGACCAAAGCCTGGCGGATTCAAGTTATCACAAGCCCTATTTTGAAGTCTTATTCGTCGATGTGAATGCGTGTGATGAAATAAAAGTGCTGAAAAAGGGTCTGACACGAATCAGCCGCGATGAAGATGAATTTGTTTACGACATCCTGGCCGTTCCCAGTTTTGAAGATGCGCTTATCGCCGTGCTACTTAACTACAATATTCAGGCGGTTGTCATTCGATACGAATTTCCCTTGCGTTCCAGGAATCATCTTAAGGTTATCCAGCGTTACCTGAATTCAATTACCGACATTAATTATGCCGAAATGCCAAGCTCCGGTCATGGGCCTTTGCTTGGGGAAATTATTGCAAAACTACGGCCTGAGCTTGATATCTATCTGGTTACTGACAAATCAGTCCAAACGATTGGTGTCGACTCACGAAGCACCTTTAGCCGGGTTTTTTATCAACAGGAAGACTACCTTGAGTTGCATCTGAATTTGCTCAGAGGTGTTGGTGAGCGATACGAGACCCCGTTTTTTAACGCGCTAAAAAAATACAGTCGTAAGCCAACCGGTGTATTTCACGCCATGCCTGTCTCCAGGGGCAAATCGGTGACCAAGTCGCACTGGATTCAGGACATGGTTAAGTTTTACGGCATTAATATTTTCCTGGCCGAAACGTCAGCCACCTCCGGAGGCCTGGATTCCCTGTTACAGCCTCATGGGCCGATTAAAAAAGCGCAACAGCTGGCCGCACGCGCGTTTGGTGCCAGGCGTACATTTTTTGTAACCAACGGAACCTCAACCGCCAATAAAATTGTAGTGCAGGCGTTGGTGAAACCGCACGATGTGGTTCTCATTGATCGGGATTGTCATAAATCACATCACTACGGGATGATGCTGGGCGGTGCTTTCCCTTCCTACCTGGACTCCTATCCTCTGCACGAGTTTTCAATGTATGGCGCGGTCCCGCTGAGCGAAATAAAGCAGCGTTTACGGGCTTACCGTGACGCAGGAACACTGGACCAGGTGAAAATGCTTTTGCTGACGAACTGTACCTTTGACGGTGTGGTGTATAACGTTGAAAAAGTTATGGAAGAATGTCTGGCGATTAAACCGGATCTGATTTTCCTGTGGGATGAAGCCTGGTTCGCGTTTGCCGCTTTTACGCCAACGTTTCGACAACGCACGGCTATGGCCACCGC
>JAAELZ010000646.1 GCA_024226105.1 Pseudomonadota bacterium
ACGTCTCCGACGTCACCAGGCTCAAATCCCCATACGCTCCCTATGCCGCCAGGGCCTATACAACACCCCGATGTTAGAACACGACTCCTGAAGGTATATCCTACCCCGGTCAATGCGACAGGCGCGAGCGGTGGTACGGGCAGGCCGGTGATTAGTACATGGGAATTATCAAAGTAGCCTGCCTGCACCGTGGCAAGATTTGTCGATATATTATAAGTCTACACCAATTGCCCGAACCGGCATTATTATTGACACAAATAAGTAAGTCGTTGATACTTAAACCCGATGAATCGATATATTAGTATATTTAATCAATAACGCACCCTAACGAGGTTCAATATTCAAATGGCCACTAGATCAATCCGCCCTCATTTCTATTTTACGATTATCGCTGCCGTCGTCATTGTCGGCCTGCTCTTTGCTTTTGCGCAATACAAAATGTCCGAAAACCAAAAGCTGAGCAAGCTTCGCACGCAAACAGAACTTACAACAAATAGATTGCTGCTTAATCTTTCTATCCCGCTCTGGAACATCTCTCCGAACTCGGTAGGTGCCGTTGTAGATTCAGAACTGGAGGAGCAAAACATTTACTCGATAGTGGTAAAAGACGAGGACAAGGAATCAATCATCACCTCCAGAAAAAAAATGGCAGATGGCGGAATAGTGGATACTGAGGAGTCGCCCCCCGCAAACTTGATCGTTTCCCGAAAGGATGTACTGTATAAAGGCAGCCTGGTAGGCGAAGTTACCGTTTATGCAACTGAAGAACATGTGCGTAGTGACCTTTCCCGGGAGCTATTGATCACCATCTTCTTCGCGGTCATACTGGCCTTGATACTGTGTCTGATCCTCGGCTTGTCGCTAAACCGGCTGGTTATATCTCCCGTGATCGACCTCTCGAATATCTCCGCAAATATAGCCAAGGGTAATTTTGAGCAGGATATTGATTTAGACCGCAAGGGCGAAATCGCGACCCTGGCTGAAAATTTAGACAAAATCCAGATCAGTTTCCAGATATTGTATCGAAGAATGCGCAAAACCAACCGTTCTTCCACCTCGGCTTCCAAGGTGTAATCTGTTCATAAACCCATAGTTTTTCGGTCAGTTCTTTCCAGTTATAGCCTATTAAAATGAACTTACACACTCAGAATCACACAACTCAAATCAAACTTGCCCTTGTAGCGTTAACGGCATTGTTGACACTAAGCTCGGGGTTCGTTTACGCCAAAGGAACCCTGGTCTGGATGGGTTGCGGGATATCGAAAAAAGCTTATATGGGTAAAATGGCCAAGGCTTATACCGAGCAAACCGGCATCAAATTTAGAATGGCCGGTGGTGGTGCTACCAAAGGAATCAGGCTGACAAAGTCTGGTAAAGCAGATATCGGAGGCAGTTGCCGGTTTGCACTTTTGCAACCCGATGGAAGGCCTGAAAAAAATGAAGACGTCAGGATGATTCACGTTGCATGGGACGCTCTGGTGGTCGTTGTGAACAAGGACAATCCCGTCAGCAATATATCATCCAGCCAGCTGGAAGACATATTCCAGGGAAATATTGTAAACTGGCAGGAAGTTGGCGGCCCTAATCGCCCCATTAAATTGTTGGTTCGCGAAGGAACAATTTCAGGTGTTGGCCGATTATTTCGTCAGCTTGTTCTAAAAGATCAGGATTTTGAATACCCCGTAAGTGCCGCTTTCTTTGCTTCCAGTGGCCCACTTGAACGAAACCTCGAAAAACGCAAAAGCCTGTCAGCGGGAATAGCCATTACCGGTATCAGCTCTGCCAAGAAAACGGCGCTTAAGGTCCTGTCGATTGATGGCGTTGCTCCTTCACCTGACAATATTGCCCGGGGTAAATACCCTTTATTCAGGCCTCTTTACCTTTCGGTAAATTACGACGCGGATATTGAGTCGTTGAAATTCTTGCTCTTTGTGTTGAGTGATGAAGGACAGCAGATAATCGCCGAACAGGGCACTGTCAATAAAAAGCAGGGGAAGTTGCTTGAGCAGCTTTGGCTCAACAAGAATTTACCGCTCTAGCTCCCGGCATATAGCGAGTAATTTCGTTGAGCCAGCCATTTAACCATTCCTGTCGCCAAAGGATGAACACCATCAGCCGGGGGAAAACGGGGGAAAACGGGGGAAATCTCCAGGGACATGCCGGTGAATGGCAAACCGGGCTCGGCTTATTAGCTCGCTATATCCATGCCGCTCCTGGAACGTGTCCTCAGCAATGTCCTGTTTGCGGGTGAAGAACAGGGGTGTTCTTCATCAAATCGTGTCAGATTCACCCACGGCTTTGAAACCAGTGCGCCAGCCTTGATATGAAATCCAGTGGCTCAAATAGGACTTGAGTCGTGCCATCGCAAAAAGGTGTCTTTAATTCGTAGACGATTTTTAAGCTCAGATAACTGTTCTCGGCGTCGCGTTCCACTAATTCGGCCGCGACTTCATGGCCGTGCCCAGCTCACATTTCAACTTTACGAAAATGGTTTGCATGTCTTCATCCCGATAACTATTATAGTATCCAGGTCAGCATTCACCAGCGACTATGAGGAACGAAAGTAACGCACCCAATGAATTACCTGTATCGTTAACATCATAGCTACAGCCTTTTCGCTTTAAAATGAATAAAAACAATACCCTCTTTTCTGGCGCGACCCCTGAAGAAGTACAACAGGATTTGTTGCCATTGGTGGATTTTAAGAGCACCGGGCAATCACTGGTTGATATCAAACGGCTACTTGAAGAAAATCTGCTGCCTCATCTGATGCGATACGATCACGCTGGATTTCAATCAATGTACAACAGCATTCCAGAACAGGGGGCCGCTTTAGGGGCGCAAACTGCCCTGGCGCATAACCAGGGGGTGACCAACTGGCAGGTATCCCCGGGTGGTGCGATGCTAGAAGAATTATGCTGCGAAAGTTTATGTCGTTTGTTCGGCTTATCTGCGCAGGCGGATGCTACTTTCATGTATTCGGGTACCTACGCCAACCAGGAGGCGCTATATCTGGCGATCCACAAAAAAGCTGAACACGAAGGGTTTGATTTTGGTAAACAAGGTATATCTGGCTTCCAGGACCCTTCCAGGCTGGTAATCCTGACTTCCACCGATGCCCACTTTTCAATTAAGCAATCTGTTCGCATGCTGGGGCTTGGCGATCAAAACCTGGTCGCTCTGCAAGTAAATGCTAACCGTCAAATAGATCCGCATCAACTCCAGAAAACCTTAGCAGAGTTGAAAGCAAGCAGAGATATCTGCTGTATTGTTGCCACGGCGGGAACAACTTCTACAGGTGCGATCGATCCTGTCGAACCACTACTCGAAGCCGCTCAGCAATGCAGGGCGTGGTTACATCTGGATGGGGCATACGGTTTTTCGTTCAGCCTGCTGCCCGAATACCAGTCACAATTTCAGGGTATAGATAAGGTAGATTCGATTACCTGGGACCCGCACAAGCAAATGGGGATACCTATTCCCAATTCAGTGCTGTTTGTGAATAATAAACAGGATTTCGCGAGAATTGCCTTATTCAGCCACTACTTCAATCGAAAAAATAGCAGCGAACCCAACCCTGGTATCAAATCACCACCATCCACGCGTCCGATGTCAGCCTTGCCTCTCGTCACTTCCCTGCTTCATCAGGGCATGGACGAGGTTCGGGAAAAGCTTCGAACCCCACTACAAAATATCGGGAGGTTGAGCGCATATCTGATGGCGCAGAACGACTTTCGTTGCTGGCACGAGCCGGATACCGGGGTTCTTTGCTTTCAGCACCAGCCGGGTCATGTGCCTGATCCCCACTGGAATGATTTACAAACCTTCATCTACGAAAGCATTTTAAGTGAAGGCAAACGCTCGATCTCTGTTACTCAACTTGACGATGCAGTGGTGCTACGCATGCTGGTCATGTCGCCCCATATCAATTATGCCGACCTGATGGAAACTATTAACGACATTCGTGCTACTGGCACGCGGTTTACAGATACTGAAAAAATGAACCCATGAGAATACTCATCATCAATCCCAATAGCGATCAGCACATGACACAGGCTATTTTATCCTCGGCCACAGAATTTTCCGACGGTGATTTTGAGGTGGACTGTCTGGCAACTCCCGGGGCACCGGAATTTATCGACACATATCAGGATGCCGCCACTGCCCTGCCGGGAATGCTTGACCTGTTAAAGCAGTACGAAGCAGATTACGACGCTTTTATCATAGCCTGTCACTGTGATCCTAATCTGGACCTTATGAAGGAAATAACCAGCAAGCCAATGGTGGGGATTGGCGAAGCCTCGATGAAGCTAGCGACC
>JAAELZ010000647.1 GCA_024226105.1 Pseudomonadota bacterium
CCTCTTCCTTAATCCACCAATAGATGGGCGATTCCATATCACCGGTCCAGGCGTAAAGGATGACTACCGGCGCATCACCGATGTAGAGAGCATGGGGAACGTTGGATGGCGTTACAGAATAATCGCCAGGCCCCACCCGTCGCGGCTCCACATCAACGCCGTTTTGGACGTGCATGACTCCTGAGTGTACATAGTAAACCTCCAGGCCGGCATGATTGTGCATTGGATATTCAAAATTCGGTGCAAGGAAGAAGATGCCTGAAGCCAGTTTCTGATTAGACAGCCGCCCCTTGGATCCCACAATTTGCTTTTCCACCATATAGTCCGCTTGAGTCGCATTAATACCTTCACCCTCATAGACCTGTTGAAAGCCACCTTCGCCTGCCAGGTCGATGACGGACTCGACTAACTCCTGCGGTCCCTCCGCAACAGCCAGGGCGCCCTCCAACAACGGTAACAGCGGGTGGTCAAGTACGCCCGTCAAATTCTCGCCCGGTGTTTCATCAACTTCCCTCAAGGCGTCAACAAAAGGTGCGAGCGCGTCATCAGACCTCCCCAGGTCTTCCAGTATATTCAGATAGCTTTTGACGAATTGAAGTGCCCGCGTTTGGCTAGTCATGTTTACCCCTAGTTTGTTCAATATATAGTGCCGCATCTTACGGCTTTCCGCGAATGACCGATTGAGCTCGCAACCGTAAGTAGAAGCTAGGAAACAAATCCTAAGCAGCAGATCCTGGCCAAAAGGCGCATTTCAAGCAAGCATTTTGAGGGTCCGCTGTTGAATTCATTGTTACGCAGGTATTGCAAAATTTAAAAAATACTGCTGCTAAGCTAAACATTAATGTGCCCATATCCCCTCAAAAAGCATTTTTTCTCGCTAGCCGCAATCACCACTACTCATGCAACATCCTGGCTAGGTTCGAACTAAAAAGAGAGATTCCGTCAACACTGGCACTGCGCATCCGTTGTAGTAAATTACTGCCTAACCTCGCATATTTCGCGCCCTTGATTGATTACATGAAGGTAAGTTGTGTCGATATCGTGAAAGGTTTCCAGATAAATCGGCGAGTCATCAATCATAAAATCAATCCCTACCTTTTCGCAGTATTCTGATTTGGCCGAATTCCATTTGTCTTCATCGGCATAAGGAAGGCCACCTCGCCATTCGATACATTCACCATTAGCCTCAAGGTGCTTTTGCTTCAGCGAACGTGGCTGCATGCCCTGAAAACCCAGGTCATATAGCTGATCCGCGATCAGCATCAGGTGATGCAAGCGCTCAGCCTGGGTTGAATAACTGCCATCCCGATTACGACGACAGATTTTGTTTGAGTTGGTAATTCAGGTCTCTCACGGTGTTATCTCCAAATGCTAAGTGTTTATGGTCACCTGGCAGTCGAAACTACGCAGGTTCGCTTGCGCGAAAAGACCATGGGCCACCACGCCCAATTGACCTGAAGATGCCTGGTCTCAGGCAACGCTGTTTTTCCCTTTTGGGTAATGGCCCAGCGTTGGCCAACATGCCCTAACGGGCCTTCGTTTAGGTTGGTTTCATAAATCACCTCCGTTTAAATGTGCGGAACCTGTCCGCGGTTTTGGAAAATGAACATCAACGGCACCGCCAATGGCGGGCATCTCTGTTCGTCGAGTAATGGCAGGCGGTTGCCTGCGAGAATGAGCCGATTCCCTAATCGGGTAGATCGGTTCGGTTTGGAAGATGGACCCACGGCTTACAGCCGTTGCGCGTCACAGGACCCGGATACGCTCAATGCCACTAGTACACGCAGTGGCCACGGTTAAATCTATTAGTTCCTGTCGATCGAGGGTGGCAGTATAAGAACAC
>JAAELZ010000648.1 GCA_024226105.1 Pseudomonadota bacterium
ATTCGTGTCATTTGTGCTTGATTGCTTTCTTCCTTTAGTGTGCTTTAATCAGTAAAAACCAGTCTAATCAGTCCGATCTGTGTTCTACTAGTCCCTTATGCTTGCAGCAGGGTTGTCGGGGCGTAGCCAGGCTGATGGTTTCGGGCGGCGCGGCGGCGAAAAAGCGCTCTGACCCGATTCGTCCAGCGTTTCTGTTCCTGGGTTTCCGAGATGTGCTGCAGCGTATTAAGCATGGTATTCAGCAGGAGATCGAGATTTTCGACGTTGGCGTCTTTACGGCTGATGCGCAGCGCTTCGGCCTGTGATTCCCAGAGCGCAGCAATATTCTGCGGACTGTCGGTCTGCTGGCCGTAACTTTCCAGGAAGCGGCAAAAATCTTCTAATGATGGGCTATACGGTTCTAAGGCCTGTGCGTTGTTGTGTGCCATATCAAACACCTCGTCAAAGGTTTGTGAAACACTATTCCTGAATGGAGTTGTTTTGTGATGCTCTCACCAGAACAGTGTTGCTATAACGATACATCTATTGACGTCTTTGTCAAGCTAAACTTGGATTTCGCTCGTTCCGAATGTGAATTTTTATATATCCATGCCGCGTATATACTGGCATCTTTCAGGGATGCCTTTCGAAACAAGCGACTGATGTCTCTAGCGCTTTCGCCGGAGGCGATGTGGTCTTGTAGACATAGCAGCCCCCTTCGTTATTCGCTTACCGCGGAGCGGTTACGGGCCATATCGCCTCCGGCGAAGAGGGATGGGGGGGACACCTTCAACCTACAATACTGTATCGCCTCCGGCGAAAACGGCATGTCAGCAGACTTTTTTAAATTATCAAACGTGTTTTCACAACAAGCGAAATGTAAGCTGATATCTCACGATCCGGGCTATTTTGACACTAAATGTTTAATTTATTTTCTGCGACTTTCAGGGGAAAGTCAGTACTTTTCGAAAAACAGCCTCTCGCAAATGGTTCCAGAAA
>JAAELZ010000649.1 GCA_024226105.1 Pseudomonadota bacterium
ATAGTCGACATTCATCTCTCGCATAACCGCGTCAATTTCAGCGTGCATCTCAACAATATTCTCCTCCTCGTTATACACGGGCAGGATCACGGAGATATCAAGATCGGGTTGAAAATCTTCTTTTAGTTTTCGCATTTTTTTGTCGGGGCAAATTATCTGGCGTTTCTATTTTAGCCACTGCTCAATTAGTGACATTTTCTCATTATTAAAGGCATCATGCCAACTTGATGCCCAATTTACTTTTGCGCCTTCGCGCCGGGCCTGTTCATCATCGCAATGTGCGGCCGCCCAGGCCAGCTTTTCGCTGACCCCTTCAATGGTTGGCGCTGCGGCAAGCAAATTGCCTGAAATACTGCTGAGTTCGGCCTGTGTTTTATTCTCACAATCGTTGCTCACCACCCACATGCCCGCTGCCGCCATTTCAAGCGGTAACAGGCTCGGATGCGGGGTATACATCAGGCTCAACCCCAGGTCATATTCCATCAGGCGTTGTTTGTATTCGTTAAGGCCAAATTTGCCCAACATTTTCAGGGTGTGCCCCCCGGGTAACGAAATATCACCCTGGCTGCTGCCAATGCCGTGAAAGACCCACTTAGCGCCATCGAAATGCCCCGCCTTGATCGCACGTATCAGCGCAAGGTACGCAATTTCAAACATATTACGCGATGCATGCGGCTCGGGGCGCGCATAAAACAACAACTTGTACTCACCCGGCGCGCGGTTTTGCAATAAGGCATTTTGATCAAACGAGAGGATCGCATTTTCAAATGGCGTAGCCTCACTTGCGTCACCCCATGCCTCACCATAAATACCGATTTGCTGCTGCTGAAAATAGTCACGCAACTGGGGCGAGGAGAATAGCGCCGTATGGGGAAAGGTATAGGATTGATCCGCAAGCGCATAATACGAACCCATGGCAAAGGTAAACGGCTCATATTCCTGGATCAAATAGAGAAATTTCTCTATGCCCAGTTGTTTCGCCATACCGTGCGCGATGTGGGCTGTCCACCAGGTCGTGGCAATAAGCCGGTCATCCGGTGAAACCCTCAGTGCCTGCCTGCGATCAAAACGATACGCCACTTCGACACGATCAAATA
>JAAELZ010000650.1 GCA_024226105.1 Pseudomonadota bacterium
ATGACAGGGAGACCAACCGTCTGCTGCTGCTCAGACTGCTTGCGCCTGTGGGATTTGAACTGCGGGAAGCGAAAAACGGCCGGGAGGCGGTAGAAATCTGGAAAAAATGGGAACCCCATCTGATCTGCATGGATATGCGGATGCCTGTAATGGACGGTTATGAAGCTACCAAAAGAATAAAAGCCGCAACAAAAGGACAGGCCACGGCTATCATAGCGGTGACGGCCAGCGCATTTGAAGATGAACGTGCGGTTGTACTGTCCGCAGGCTGCGATGATTTTGTACGCAAGCCCTTCAGGGAGTCGGAGATATTCGACGTGATACACCGGCACATTGGAGTGCGGTATGTGTATGAAGATACTGTGGAAATCTCCCCCGAAGCGGACAACGCCGCAACCGGGGATGTACTCACCCATGCAAGACTGGACGCCCTGCCGGGGGAATTGCTTGCCGACCTGGAGAAGGCGGTGATAAGAAATGATCCGAATGCTGCGGACGCGGTCATTTATCAGATCAGGGAAAAAGACGAACCGCTCGCCGGCGCCCTGGCCGCATTGGTGAAAGAATTCCGTTTTGACATATTGCAGGAAATATTTGAGGAGAAAGAATAATGAGCGAATCAGGATCGGACAAACCTGTTGTTCAGATTGTCGATGACAAATCCGAAAATCTGAAAATTATGATGAAAATACTGATGGAACAGGGCTGCGAAGTGCGCACATCGATTAACGGATCACTGGCTCTGAAATCAATACACACGGACCCGCACCCGCCCGATCTGATCCTGCTTGACATCAGGATGCCGGGCATGGACGGTTTCGAAGTCTGCGAAAAATTGAAGGCGGATGAGCGCACCCGGGACATTCCGGTAATTTTTATCAGTGCGTTGCATGAGGCGGTTGACAAGGTCAGGGCCTTTTCCGCCGGAGGAGTGGATTACATCACCAAACCGTTTCAGGAGGATGAGGTGCTGGCGCGGGTGAAAACGCATCTCGCTATACGGAACATACAAAAAAGTCTCCAGAAAACTAACGCGCGGC
>JAAELZ010000651.1 GCA_024226105.1 Pseudomonadota bacterium
GGTGTTGACGACAGAGCTGATTCTGGGTGTGGTGCTTTTCGCACCCAGGTGCGTTTATCCCGCACATTCTCACGAGGGTATAACCGAAAGCTACGTCTGTCTTTCCGGTACCGTTTCGGAGAATCACCAGGGTGTCTATGCCCCGGGTTCGCTAATTTACAATTCGCCCCATCATACCCACAGGATTACCGTTTCAGAGCAGGAACCGGCGTTACTCTCCTATGCGTGGGTTGGCGATGAGGAGAGGCTGGTGAATCAGAAGATGACCTTCAGTCGTAAACGGTGAATATCCTGAAAAGCAGTTTCTGAAAAATCGTGGTCAAGGGACCAGTGCCTTTAAAAACGAGTGAAACCGTAATGCATGTCTCCAGTACAGACCCCGGTGAAAAATGGCGTCCCCGAGATGATTAATAATGGCCGTCCTGGCCATCACCCAACGGGCGCCCTAAAGGCAGGTCGGTTGGTTATAACCAATCAATCGAACGTCCGGTTTGCCGCTTAGGAGGCGCCTGCTTCAACTAAAACACTATATAGAACAGATGGTTACAATGGCCAAAATAATTTGGTGTATTTTTGGTGTTTGATGTTTCCTTTAATTACAGTTAGTTATGAATCTCCGTTGATTTGATGCTGCTGTAAGCATATCTATGGGTAAATCTAGTTTTGGTGCGACAGTAATCATTCGACTGTTGCCAGAATAAATCTGTCAACTTCATTTGAATCCTTCAGGGTATCCAGGCCAAGGTTGTTAAATTTGTTTTATAGTGTCATTCCGGTATAAGGGATTATTGAGATGTGTGCTTAGTCGTTCGGTTAGAGGGACTTGGAATTCCAACTGTATCTATCTGTTGGGGGCGTCATCTATATCTTTTATTACTCAACTCTAGACATCCACTCTAAAAGGTTAGATGATATAGCTTATCAAATGAGCGATAATTGCTTACGGTAAAACAACTCAACGAGAAGAATGCCAAGCCCTTAAAGACTGTCTTTGGCATGATCTGACCTCGTCATCTCGGTATCATTTCTGTATTGGAATAGACTTACTTGACCCCTTTATTTACATTCGGGTTCCTGACTTCTCCAGATCGAGCTATTTTTAGAGATGCCCCTATGTGAAAACGGCAAGTTAATTGCTCAACTTGCCGTGTTAAAAACTGTTAAGTTTATTTCTACTTATGATTTATTTTTTAACTTTCATAAAAGTTCTTCTAACTGTATCTTGATAAACCTTACTCTCAGGTCTTAAGTTAGTAATACCTTCAAATGGAATGCCATGACGAGTTGGCGTAAATGGATAAGCTTCATTCATATTGGTATGACGTTTCTTCACCATATCAAATGGTCCCCAAGCCCAAAGGAATTGAGCCATCATGCCACGCATTTCACGTGGATCTTGATATAAATCGAAAAAGTTGTTTTTAACTAAACCTGGACGGTCACCAACCCAAACACGCTTGTATTGTTGCTTGATTGTTGCTGCAAGTGCAGGGCCAGTATAAACATGGTAATAATCACGACGACTATTGCCATCACCATCTAAAAACACGGCTGTTTGGTCAATACCATCAATAACACGGTCGGTAGGAATATACTCCATCGCATCACCTAAGCGAGCAAAGGTAGTATATAAATCATGTACAGTGATCATATCACCAACGTATTGGCCTTTATCAATCATACCCGGCCATGAAGCGAAAGCTGATACACGAATACCACCTTCTTTATAGCTACCTTTACCGCCATTAAATACGTTTTGATACATGGCACCTGTTAGCTCTTCCATTGGACCGTTATCAGCCATAGCAACAACAATGGTGTTCTCAGCGATACCTTGCTTTTTCAATTCAGCATGTATTTCACCTATATGGCGATCTAAACGTTCCATATTGTTGGCAAATGCTGAACTGTTACTGGTTGTACTTTCTTGACCGTCACGCATTAAGTCATAAACGTTAGGCCAGTATGCTAAGTAAAATGGCTTGTCATCTTTGGCTTTACGTTTGATAAAATCTAATGCTTTTTCTTGATGAATTTCGATAAGCTTACGATAGTTGGCTAAGGTATCCTCAAATGTCGCAGGTAATGTTTCACGTGCTTTACCACCTTTTTTGCCTTCAATATCCATGATGTAACCATATGGACGCCAAGTTTGATCTACCAAATATTTCTTTTCATGCATATCTGGACCGTAACCAATAGTCCCATTGGCATTCTGTCCTGTTGCATGCCACATTACTGGTGGGAATTGGTTATACATTGAAAACTGCGCTTCATCAAAACCTTGATTATGCATATAACTTTCTTCGATATCACCTTGGTGCGCTTTAGCAACAAAAGCTGTGCTATAACCTGCTTCAGAAAGAACTTCAGCAATGGTTACTTCTTCTGCTGGTAAACCGCCACCTTCTGGTGGAAAAGAAACGGTATGCATACCACTTCGCACGGCTAATCGACCAGTTAAGGCAGCTGCACGTGTGGGAGTACATGAAGGTTCAGTATACATACGGGTAAACACGATACCATCTTCACCCATTTTATTAATATTGGGCGTATCAAAACCACGGATTTTGTTAAATGCTTCAATACCTACTTCGCCAAAACTTGTATCATCCCACATGATATGAACAATATTTGGGCGTTTACCATATTTTTTATAAAGCTTATCTAATTTCTTTTGTAGATTCTTATCTTGTTTCGCCCAGCCTTCGCCAAATTGCTCTTGCAAAATGCTCTGCTCGGCATCATGGATTAAGTTGGCTTTTGTTTCAGCTAATGAAGTTCCCGCAAGAGACAAAGAAAGTGTTGGAACTACAGCGAATAACAACGAAATGTTCATATGATTCCCCTTAGATTATATCCAATCTAGCTTATTATGAATTGGTTTACAGACCTATCGGTTAATACTACACTCCATTTACTAAAATAGGATATCTAAAAACCGCAAATAAAATGCATATTCTGATACAAATTCACCTATAAAAATATGTATAGGGATATAACCACTCAAGATAATTGCACAATACTGACTGATCAAACATTTGACAGCTTTGAGCAATTATCCTCTCTTGCCACCCATTGGGGAGCCGATTTTCGCCAATTAAACAGTGAATACTTCAAATCGTATATTTTTCAATTAGTTGCAAGCAGAATTTTAATATCAAGCGCCCATTTTGGTTGTCATGTTGAACAAAGGGGAACAACTCCTGAAGGAATGCGTACATTTGCTGTACTCAATGAAGATTGTCCTGAATTGCTCTGGTTTGGGCAAATCATTAACCAGGATAATTTACTGGTATTTCCCGCCCATGGCGAAATTGAATCGTTTTCACGTGCTGGGTTTGGTGTCACTACAATAAGTATTCCAGCGGATTTACTGGCTGAATTCTTTGAGCGTAATGGCATTGATATTATCACCAAAGCTATTCCTCCAGAAGAAGTGATTAAAAAGGCATCAAAAACTCACCTCAATCAGTTACGCTATCTGCTAAGACAATTAGTAGAAATAGCTAATTTGGCTCAATATCAATATTCCGCCGCCTATTCTGTTCTTGTTGATGGAGTGGAAAGTCAGATTCTATTATCCATCTTCAATATCATGACGGAGGATATTTTCCAATCCAGGAAGACATGGCACAAGATATCCCGACAGGTAAATTCACGTACTATGAGAGTTGTACTGAATTACATTCAAAACCATATTAATGAACAACAACGGGTTCAGGAACTCTGTCAGATTGCTCACGTATCAGAGCGTACTTTGCAGTATTTATTTAGACAGCAGCTGGGTATGACCCCCAAAGCCTATTTAAAAGGACAGCAATTATTTAAAGTTCATCAGGCATTATGGCATGTTGAACCATCCGATGTGAAAATAGGAGCTATTGCCAGTCAATTTGGTTTTTGCCATATGGGTCAGTTTTCAACTGATTATCGCAAGATGTTTGGTGAGCTACCTTCGGAAACACTCAGCCGAAATAACATATAGGCACTCACTGCTGTCCCGTTAACTATCACAGTAACACCATCTGATTAATATCAGGCATATTATCTCGGACGGGGTCGCCTCTCAGCAAGGCCATCAAATCTCGCTTCTCAAACAGGTTGAGCTGTAATAATCGCAATATTTGCTGCATGCTTTTTATCAGGCTGGATGAAAAATAATTGACACCCACAAATTAATAAACTCAGTGGATCAAATCCCCGACAAATGAAGAACTGGCCAGATTAACCCATACCATCGCCAAACGGATTGGCCGATACCTTGAGCGACAAGGCCTTCTGGAGCGCGATGCCGAGTACAGCTACCTGAACAAGCAGGGCTTCGATGAAGCACTTTGGACACCATATAACCAGGTGCCAAGTCTGTATGTCCCGCAAGCGCAACTGGGTGTTCTGTCCGCAGCCGTCATGTATCCCGAGATGTTTGGTGAAGACCCCTATGATATTGACAATGGCTGGCGTCCAACGGGCTATGTCTGGGCGCTTGAGGGAACCAAGGGCGGTCCTGTCCGAGAGGTTGCTACGCAGCCTAACCATGATGAGTACATGGCACTGGAAGATGAGTTTTTTAAACGAGCGAGTGATTTTATTGATAAAAATGCGCAAGGTGACAAACCTTTTTACATCGCCCTGTGGCCACAAATAACTTCTTTTCTGGGATTCCCGGACCGCGTGACAGCATCGGGAGGATTGCTCCAGTCGTTCATAACTCTCTGCGATGCGTCGCTGCTGCCCCGATCGACCGCGTGCGCCTTGCACCGAGAGCGCTTTAACGATTTCAAGTACCGTGTCCGGATCGCGTCCGGGTTTTGCCGAGATAAACCGCCTCCAGCCATTCAATAGCCTCTTCTCCATCGATTTCAATCAGTGCCGTTGCCCAGGCCGACAGATTGAGTGTCTGATCGAATTGTGCTCTGCGCGCCATTGCCGCGCGTATTCTTTTCTCATCAGCCGGTTTCGCGTCGACACCCAATAACAGAATATAAAGTGCATGCCATTCGATATATCGCGGATTGTTGAGGAAGTTGTGGACCTGCTCGGCCGAAACAAAAGAATCGGCCTGGCGAATCGTGTTGTAAGATGCCCGTCCGACCTCAAGATAGGCGAGTTTGCTTACCGCAGATTCCGCATTCGCCAGGTAAGGGGCAAAAAACATCGCGCGGCTTTCCGCGCCCCCAGATCGTTGCCAGATCGGCTCGTGCGCCAGAATTTCGCCCACCAGCGCTTTGTACGTCGGATTGGCGTAGCCTGAAGATCGTCAATTGTTGGCGGCACTGCTGAACGTCAGAACCATAGAATGATCAGGATTGGCCGCCAGGTGTCGGCGTGTCGAACTATTCAAGAACAAATCGATATCGGGATCGCTGAGAACCCCTTTCAGTACTTCCACGGCGACATACGAAAAAGGCTTTTCCGCATTCTCACGTGCAAGCACAACCACGTCAGCCTTCAGCATCTGGTCGGTAGCGGTATCCTCGGGAAAGGGAATACAGATCATGCATGCCTCGGCGCGGCCTCCGAACATGGCGAGGAAACTCATCATCACGACTACCGTTAGGTATCTGGCTGGTATCGCCAGCTGCATCAAATTGATCCTGCGGCCAACAAGATGTCGACATTGAATTGAGACGCGCATAGTACCATGAGCCCCAGATTCGTTGGGAAATTTGATTCCCGTTGAGCGCTACGGTGATTGATTCAGCGCTGTACCGACATGCCGTCGACCAGCGACTGACGATAGGCGCGCAGTGCTGGAACCGTGCCAACAACACAGGCAATTATCAGGATCAAACCCATCAGTTTCAACTCGTAAACGGATGGCGCTTCGATGGCCAGATATAGCCCGTAACCCTTCTCGATCCAGGGGTTGATAGCAAACAGCAACCCATAGAGCAGTCCCGTTCCGAGCAGTATTCCGCCTGCAGCGAGAATTAGTGCTTCCAGCATCAGCAACGAAAATATAGTCCCCGTATGCGCGCCGAGTGAGCGCAGTATGGCGATTTCCTGGCGGCGTTCGTTGAGCGTACTCAGTATCATCGTCACCATGCCGAGGATCGCCGTTAATACAACCATCGCAGAAACAGCAGTGAGCACGGTCTCGACAACGCCGACTATGGACCAGAGTTCCTGCAGGGCAACGCCGGGCAGCACAGCCGTCAGCGGCTCATTTTTAAATTCATTTACGAAGCGCTGTACCTGGAAGATTCCAAAGCGGGCCCTGGTGCCCACCAGGGCTGCGGTGACCGCGCGGGGTTGTAAATCCATGCCTCTTACCTGATCAGCGTCGATCCTGAAATTCGACAGCGGGTTGATGTCGCCCCAGCCCAGGTGTATGGCCTCCAGCGCTTCCAGGCTGACGTGCACAGTGCGATCAACAGGGGTGCCAGTGCGCAGCAGTATGCCGCTAACCCTGAAGGGCATGTCGTCGTGTTTTTTTCCATCGATGGCGCCAATGCCGTGGGAGACGACGACACTGGTGCCAATCTGGTAACCGAGTTGTTCCGCGATTTCCGCACCAATCACGACGTCGAACAGATCTTCGAAACGCTGTCCGGCCTCAAATTGAAGCGGTTGCTTGTTGCGATACCGGTAGTATTTGAAGTAGTCGTTCGAGGTGCCCATGACACGGTAGCCGCGATGGCTGTCACCGAGTGAAATCGGTACCACCCAGGCCACGTCATCGTGCGCCTTGATGGCATCCAGGCTGTCCATCGAGATGTTGCTGGTCGCGTTGCCGATACGAAAGACCGAGTAAAGTAATAGTTGTACGCTACCGGCTCGGGTGCCTACGATCAGGTCGGTGCCGGAGATGGTATTGGTAAAACTCGATTTTGCACCGATGCGCATACGTTCGACGCCAAGAAATAGGGTAATGCTAAGCGCGATGGCGACAACTGACAGAAGTGCGGTCGTTCGTCGGTTACAGAGGGATTGCCAGGCGAGTACGAATGTTGTCATGTCGTCCCCGGCAATGTGGTGCTGGCGATTTCACTGATATCAACGCGACGGTCGAATCTCGACGCCAGCGACTGGTCGTGGCTGACCAGGATCAGGCCTGCGTTGGCGCGCGTTACCTCTTCGAAAAGCAGCTTTAAAAACTCGTCGCGATTATCAGAATCGAGCGCAGAGGTTGGTTCGTCGGCAATGATCAGGCGCGGATTGCCGATCATCGCGCGCGCGACGGCGACGCGCTGCTGCTGACCAATACTGAGCCGCGTGACTCTGCGCGCATGCTGGTCAGGCGCCAGGCCGAGGCGTTGTAACAGGCGCCGGGCTTCTTCCGCAGGCATCCCTCCTGCGCTGACTCGTTCCCTGCGCGCGCTGGAAAACTGCAAGGGTAACAACACGTTTTGCAACATGTTGCCGTAGGGGAGCAGGTTGAATTGCTGAAAAATGATGCCGAACTTGTCCGCACGTAAGCGATCTGCCCGACTGGCACCGAGTCTTGCAATATCGGTTCCGTCGATGCGAATGCTACCGCTGTCTGGCGAAACAATCCCGCAAATCAGGCTCAGTAGGGTCGATTTTCCACTTCCGGACGGGCCTTTTAAAAAAAGCTTTTCGCCAAAATCAAGCCTGAGTGAATCCACCGACAGAGCAAAGCCATCGCGCCCCGGCCAGTGGAAGCGGATGTCGTTCAACGCTAGCAAGCAGCGGCCATCAGAGCTGTCGGGTAATCCGGAATTGTGCATGACGCCAGCCTAGATCATTTTTTGAGTTGCAGCATGGGGTTGGCGCGATCGATTTCCTCGCGACGCTGTCCGCTGCCATCAATCAACACGATATCGAGTGATTGCGAATTGCTGAACTGACTGAAATAGGTGAACTCGATAAAGTCGAGCGCACCGATATGAGCACATTCGAATTCATATTCCGCAACAAATGCACCGTGCTCCTCTTCGCCCTCATGCTCAGCGTGTTCTTCGTCCTCGTGTTCGTCATGCTCCGAGTGCTCTTCGCCCTCATGCTCGTCGTGCTCGCCTTCAATCTCGGAGCTTGCTCGTCGAACTTCGCAACTGGCATCGGCTGTGAAGCGCATCAGTAGCATGGGGTCGCCGAGTTTTGCAAGCGCCTGGTTTACTGCTGCTTTTTCATCACTAGTGCGAGCCTCGTGTTCGAATCCAACGATATCGGCGCCGGGTGATTCCAGTGCCATGAAGATGTTGTTTCCGTCGATTGCAATGTTGACCCGACCTTCACCGTGTACGTGAGCCGATTGTGCCGCTGCCATAGACGTCGCAATGGATATCGCGACGGATAAGCCTGAGAGTAGTCCGTATCGCATCATGAATTTCTCCTGTGTGTAAATTTGTACCAAACTGGCGGAATTAGTTACTTATTCAAAGTGTTATACTATAACATAACATATTGTGGCTGAAAAGAATCAATATGTTAGATTGCATCCAAAATTGACCCAGTAATTGCATTGAATATTGACCCACACATATTTATTCAAAATATTAAAAACACAGATAGTTTGCGGGTTTGTAGCGGGACAATACTAATTACAAAGAATCCACCAAATTGGCTCAAACTAGTATGCAAACTAACA
>JAAELZ010000652.1 GCA_024226105.1 Pseudomonadota bacterium
AGGCGGAGAATGCCGGCCTTGAAGTGGTGATGGACCGCTGCATCAAAATTGAATATGCGCGGTTGTTTGGCGGTCTGAATACCATCGGAGTGAATACCGGTATTATTTCAGCGAAACGTCCGTTAATAATAAACAGGTAATGAAGGAGGCTGCACGGCAATACAGAGCCTGCCGTGGGAAAACTGGATTTGGCCTGATTTCTCCACTATTCTCGTCGAATAGAACAACGATTCTCCTCAAATAATGAAAAAAACTGACTCAAACCAGCCTTCCATCGCCACGTCTTCTATTCCCGAACAGCCTCCTCATACAGACAGGAAATTTGGCATTGAAACACAATGCCTGCATGCGGGGCAGATTCCTGACCCGGTTACCGGGTCGCGCGCGGTGCCGATACATCAAACCACTTCCTACGTATTTGATGATGCCGAACATGCTGCCAGCCTGTTCAATTTACAGACCTTTGGCAACGTTTATACGCGGCTCACCAATCCAACCACCGCCGTTTTTGAAGAACGTATGGCGACACTTGAAAACGGGCGTGCCGCGCTCGCGGTAAGCTCGGGTATGGCCGCACAAATGACAGCCTTACTCACCCTGCTGGAACAGGGTGACGAACTGGTCTCGGCGCGAACCCTTTATGGCGGCACTTACGCACAGTTTGATGTTACCTTCCGCAAAATGGGTATCAATACCCGCTTTGTAGATTCGGATGACCCGGAAAATTTCCGCAGGGCGATCAACCCCAAAACCAAAGCGCTTTACGCTGAAACCATCGGTAACCCGAGCAATAACGTTATTGATATTGAAGCCATCGCAGTTATCGCACACGATGCGGGCATACCCTTAATCGTAGACAGCACGTTTGCCACACCCTATTTGTGCAAACCAATTGATTTTGGAGCCGATATTGTGGTGCATTCTGCCACTAAATTTATTGGCGGGCACGGCACCAGCATGGGCGGGGTGTTAATCGAATCCGGCAAATTTGACTGGGGAAATGGAAATTTCCCGGGGTTGGTTGAACCCTCACCCGGTTATCACGGCATTCGTTTTTACGAAACCTTCGGGGATTTTGGCTTTACCATGAAAGCCCGGTGCGAAACCCTGCGCACCCTGGGCCAGGCCATCAGCCCGTTCAATTCATTCATGCTATTGCAGGGGCTGGAAACCCTGCCGGTCAGAATGGACC
Organism: Pseudomonadota bacterium; assembly: GCA_024226105.1. Lineage (GTDB taxonomy): Bacteria > Pseudomonadota > Gammaproteobacteria > Arenicellales > Poriferihabitantaceae > JAAELZ01. The sequence goes on from JAAELZ010000652.1 coordinate 1,193, forward strand.
GGCATTGTGAAAATGCTGTCGGCGTCGCCAATTTTCTGGCGGAGCACAAGGCCGTGTCCTGGGTGAACTACGCCGGGCTTGAAGACAACAAATACCGTACCCAGGTTGAAAAATATCTACCCCGGGGTGCCGGCTCAATAATGAGCTTTGGTGTTAAAGGCGGCAGCCAGGCCGGTGAAGCATTTATCAATAATGCGCAGTTCATGAGCCACCTCGCAAACGTCGGGGATGCACGTACGCTCATCATTCACCCCGCCTCAACCACACACCGGCAACTCAGCGAGGAACAGCAAATTGCGGCCGGTGTTACGCCGGACATGGTGAGGATATCAGTAGGGCTTGAAACCCTCGACGATATACTCTGGGACCTGGATCAGGCACTGTCGGGCACGCAGTAACATTGCTCAGTTGCAGGATGTGGTTCGTTCCTCACCACAACCCGCATATTTTTATACAGCCTACAGCTGTTTGCTCAAACTAAAAGCACCCCGGATTTGCCCGAGCGTATAACCGCGCGCGTTATCGTCTGCATAATGTTCCTGCAGTGCTTTTTCTGTTTCCGGTGCAATTTTTTCGGCATGGCATTTAAGGCATACTTCTTCCACACCCTGAGCCTTCATGAAACGAAACTGTCCGTCCACGACTTCTGCATAGGCCATTTTCTGAGCCGATTCACCACCTGCCTGGCGCTCATCGAATTTCGCCAGTACGCTCTTTTCCCAGGCATCAGGCATCGCCGTTTCAGTATTGCGGGCTTTGAGGCTGACACGTTTGACAGACCATCCCGTGCTTTGACTCAGGCTCTTTGCAATTTCAGGAGCGGTTGTAGAGCAAACGCTAATAGCATGGGCCGGCCCGCCTTCCTTAAGCGCCGTTTTAAGTTGAGGTTTCAGGGTTCCGCCAAATTGTTTAACAATGCCAATGGCTTCTGCTTTTAAAGCGGCTTTATCAACAGAATCAGCATGCAAAACGCCTGCAACAAACAGGCCGGGGATAATTAAAAGTGCGGCTAACAGCGTGGTTCTCATGACGGGTACAACTCCAGAATAATTAAATACGAAAACGCAGTATAAACAGGGTTTCTATAAAAAACTATATCTCTACTGTATTCATTCATCATTGAACTGGTTCGTTAGCCATGATCTTTTGGGCATTCAATTCGCCAAACTCTGCGATGGTTCCACACTGGAATGCCTGGCTGCGCCAAATCAACCGCTGGTGACACATTTAGACCAGCCCGGATGATTCATGGAACATTCAGGCTGTGCTCATTCAGTGTAATAAGTGTTGTATTCAGTCTGTAAAAAACCAAAAATCACGCGAAATAGACATAATTGCCAATAAATCCCGTGGATTTTGATACGCATCAACGCACGCACCTGGATATTGATGTAAGCTGCAGCATTAGCCCTAAATAAGGAAGCACGCCACTATGAAAAGCAGCAAATCATTTGATTTTGTCGATTACCTGAAAACCCATTCAATTTTTAGAGGCATGTCAGAAGAGCAGATTAAAACACTGGCAGCCTCTGCAAGCGTTCGCCAATATGAGCCGGGTGCCTGCCTCTTTAAGCAGGGTGAATCAGCCGACCACTGTTATATTGTCGTTTCAGGGCGTGTCTCAGTGGAAATACCCTCTATTTATGGCCCACCGTTGATAGTACAAACCATCGCCGATGAGGGTGTGCTCGGTTGGTCATGGCTCATTCCACCTTATCAATGGGCTTTTGAAGCCATTGCTCAGAACCCGACTGAGGTCATTGAATTTGATGGCGCAGCGCTGCGAAATGCCTGTGAATCAGATCCTGCACTGGGTTATCAGCTGATGAAACGTTTCGCTGGATTGATGTCTCAGCGACTGCACGAAGCACGCGAAAAAATGATGGAGAACTGGTCCGCCCCGGGTTTTGCCTGAGCCAGTAAGTTGCTGATTTACGCCCCCCCTTCCAGCAGGGTGTTGTGACAATCGAGTTAAAGCTCCCCTCTTTAGCAAAGAGGGGTTGGGGGAGATTTAAAAATCCCCCTCTATCCCCCTTTGTCAAAGGGGGAGGTACATTTATTACTTTTGCCACACCCTTTCCAGGAGAACGGATTATTTACACTGTTTTATAAGGCGAATCAAGTCAGAAGAATGAAGCTCATATTTCGTAGCGTGCTTCCAGCAAGCCCTGTCAAACAATCACAGGCTCCTGCCCGGGCGAGCTATCACCCAGTGGGTCGTGCTCCTCCTGAAACGCTTCGACGGATTCTGTCGCCGATTTCGGCTGTTTAAACCGGGCAATATGAAAAACGGCTTCACCTTCATGCACTAACGGCAGGTTGGTCTTGCCAATCACAATGCCCGACTCATCCGCACGAATAACCTCTTCCTGCTCACCGAACGGATCGGCGACACGGCCGATAATCTGCTGCTTCGAGACTTGTGCCCCCAGCGGCACGACCATGCGCAATACCCCACTTTGTGGTGCACGCACCCAGTGACTGTTCCTGGCAACCAGTGGTTCGGTTGCAGCTTTACGTGATTTGCTCTTAGCCAGCATACCCAAATGGCGCATTACGCGCGTTATGCCTTTAACACCAGCGCGAATGGCAACCTCGTCAAACCTCAGAGCCTCACCTGCCTCATAGAGTAAAACCGGAATACCGTGCTCAGCAACCGCTGCACGCAAGGAGCCATCACGCAACTCGGCATTTAAAATAACAGGCGCACCAAAAGCACAGGCCATGGCCGCAGTTTGCGGCGCGTCAAATACTTTGGCACGAATCTGCGGCAGGTTCTCGCGACCAATCGCACCGGTATGTAAATCAATGCCGTGTGTGCACTGGCTGACCACTTCATGCATAAAGGTAAACGCAAGCCTGGCCGCCATCGAACCGGTTTCTGAGCCGGGGAAAGAGCGGTTTAGATCCCGGCGATCCGGAAGATATCGCGATTGACTAATGAATCCGTACACGTTCACTACCGGCACCGCAATCAGCGCACCTTTTAGTCTCTGAATCTGCCTGGCTTTCAGCAAGCGGCGAATGATTTCCACGCCGTTTATTTCATCCCCGTGAATCGCAGCACTGACAAACAAAACCGGGCCATCCCTGCGCCCGTTAATAACGTGCACCGGCATTATCACCGGCGAGTGTGAGTAAAAACTTGGCAGTGAAAGCTCGATTGAGCGCTGCTCTCCCGGCGCAACACTAACATCACCTATGCGAATAGCGCCCTGCATTCCACTCATTGTCAGCGCCAGGAGTCTGTCGGACTTAGCTGTTTTGGAGCAAAATTCATGAGATCGAATAAAATGAGTTTATCATGAGAGGATAATGGTCACTCCATTTGACGATCGTGATAAGCACGGTTTATCGATATTCATGGATTTTGAACGAAACATGTTAATTCCGACAGACTCCTAACCTTTGCCTCTGGTGGCTGTTTTGCCCATTTTGTGGTTTCTCTCCATGAAATTGATAATCAACCCCGCCACATCTTTGCCGGTCGCCTCTTCAATTCCTTCCAGGCCCGGTGAGGAGTTGACTTCCATTATTACCGGGCCGTGATTGGAGCGCAATATATCCACGCCTGCCACGTTCAGGCCCATGACCCTGGCGGCACGTACTGCGGTTGAGCGCTCTTCGGGGGTAATTTTAATCAGGCTGGCGCTGCCACCACGGTGCAGATTTGAGCGAAACTCACCGGCTGCGGCCTGCCGTTTCATCGCCGCAACCACTTTCCCGCCAATGACAAAACAACGAATATCCGCACCGCCCGCTTCTTTAATATATTCCTGCACCAGGATATCCGCATTCACACCCATAAAGGCTTCGATTACACTTTCCGCTGCCTTGGCCGTTTCCGCCAGTACCACACCGATGCCCTGGGTACCTTCCAGCAGTTTGATAACCAGTGGCGCGCCACCGACCATCTTGATTAGATCTTTCACGTCATCAGGTTTATTGGCAAACCCCGTCACCGGCATGCCGAGCCCGCGGCGTGATAACAACTGCATGGAACGCAATTTATCGCGTGAACGACTGATGGCAACGGATTCATTC
>JAAELZ010000653.1 GCA_024226105.1 Pseudomonadota bacterium
ATGGCACCAGCTCTTATTTAGTGTGGAACAAGCATCTATCAGACTGAGGGTGTCCTTCCGGCAGCCGTGTGTAAATATAGACCTTCAAAGTACTATCATGCAAGATAGGGGGTTTTCTATCCCATAAAGAAAACTATTCCATCCCCAAAAAATTCCTGCGGGACACTGGAAGCCAATTGCGCTATAAAGTCCCGCATGGAATTATCATCAACAAACAAACGTTACAGCGGTCGGTTTTTTAGTCGGCAAGAGATCGAACAGATCAGAGGTATAATCCAGACATCACCTAAGACGAACCGTCAGCAGTTATCCTATCGGGTGTGCGAGATTTTTAATTGGCGCAAGCCCAATGGCAGCCTGAAGGATATGAGTTGTCGGGTGGCTCTGCTGCGGATGCACCGTGAAGGACTGATTGTGTTACCCCCGCCCAAATTCAAGGTCAAACCCTGCCGTTCTTTCGACCGACGTACACCACAGGGCGAACCCCAACCGTTGTTTGAGGCGATGGTACATGAGTTGCCGGATTTACGCCTTGAAGTGGTGGATAGGAAAAGCAGTGCCTTATGGAACGAATATATTGATCGTTATCATTACCTGGGTTACAAGCCGTTGCCGGGTGCGCAATTACGTTATTTTGTTTATGTCGGTGTACGCATTGTCGCGCTGCTGGGTTTTGGCGCCGCCGCCTGGAAGACTGGACCACGGGATGAGTGGATTGGCTGGAGCCGGGTGCAGCGGCAACGCAACCTCAGTGGTGTGGTCAATAACGCCCGCTTTCTTATTTTGCCCTGGATTCGCGTTGCTTCATTGGCGAGTAAGCTATTATCAATGGTATCACGGACGCTGCCTGCGGATTGGGAAAGACGTTACGGATATCGTCCGGTGTTGCTGGAGACCTTCGTGGAGGCTGAACGCTTCTCTGGGACCTGTTACCGGGCTGCGAACTGGACCTGCGTAGGCCAGACGCAAGGCCGGGGTAAACTTGGGGATCACCGGCTTGGCCAGGTGCCGATCAAAACTGTGTGGGTGTATCCGCTAGCGAAGAAATTCAGGGTGCAGCTATGCCGGTGAAAAATCCACCACCAATCGAGATCGAGGCAGCGGAGGTCGAGCTATTGATTGATCAGGCGCAACAAGGGATACTCGATGCTGCCGCTCAAAAACGGATCGTGCCTTTGCTCCGAACCCTGATATGGCTTCAGCGGACACTGCTTGAGACCCGCATCAGCCTCTCGAAGCTGAAGAAGATTCTGTTCGGTAAGCGCACGGAAAAATCTACGCGAAAGCCCAAAGATCCGCCCGACAAGCCTACGGACAACGGGCAAAAGACTGAGGAAGACACGAATAACGAGAATGAGAACGAGAACGAGGAAAACACAGATGTTGGCAAGGACGCTGACTCCTCTGCGGCGGATCCGACGGACAAAGCATCTGCAGCCGATCAAACAGCGAAAGGCAGCGGTGGTAAGCCACCGCCACGCGGGCATGGTCGCCTCGGGGCGGCGGATTATACGGGAGCTGATCACATTTTTTGCAAGCATGATAAATTCCAGGCAGGTGATCGCTGCCCTAAATGCCTACGTGGTCGGCTCTATCGATCGCGCCCCCTGGTGCGCCTGCGCTTCGACGGACAACCGTTGGCGAAAGTCACTCACTACGAATTGGAGCAACTGCGCTGCGGAGCATGCAGTGCCTTATTTGTGGCTCATATGCCGCCCGAAGCGGGTCAGGAAACCTATGATGTAAGCCTCAAGGTGAACTTGGCCGTAGCCCATTATCACCTGGGTCTACCATTCAAGCGTATCGAGTCGTTCCAGCACATGTTAGGTATGCCCTTGCCCGACGCCACCCAGTGGGAGTTGGTCGAACAGGTGGGGGATAGCGGCTATCCGGTCTACGAGCAATTTAAGTACTTCGGTGCCCAACAGCCACTGGTGTATCAGGACGATACGGTTGCGCGCATCCTATCGATGATCCAGGAAAACCAGGCTGACCCTCCACCCGAACGCAAGGCCATGTACACCACGGTCCTACAGTTTGAAGGGGAACACAAGATCTGCCTGTATTTCACCGGTCGCTGCCACGCGGGCGAAAATCTCGATGCGGTCTTAGCCCTTCGCGACCCAAATCTGCCACCTATCCAATGGATGTCTGATGGCTTGGCGGCCAATACCCCCAAGCAGCATAAAGACCAAACAATCGATGTCAGCTGTTTGGTCCATGGACGTCGTCAGTTTGTCGATATCGACGATTTCTTTCCCGACGAAAGTGCACGGGTGATTGATGCCATCGGCGTGATCTATAAGAACGAGGCGCACTGCAAAGAACAGCAACTCACCCCGGCGCAACGCTTGGCTTATCATCAAGCACACAGCAGCGAAGTGATGAACGAACTCAAGGTCTGGATGGAGCAACAGCTCAATGATCATCTGGTAGAACCAAACAGCCGCCTGGGTGGAGCCTTCAGCTATCATTAACCAATAGCGTAACACTCTGATAATATTACCTTTTCATGCTGCATATGACAAAGTAAGCGATAAAAAACATTATAATCGCATGCATTATCATCAAAATAGGCTTCGATTAGATAGCTGAAGTTTCCTGATTTTCTATGGAGCCTACAAGTATTGGCGGGGCCAGTTAATTTCAATGGGTTTTGGCCATAAAGAGATCAAACCCGCTAAAAATGGGCATCCTTCATTGTCCCTCGAAAGTAGTTTACACTTTTCTGCGACGCGCCATCGAAATCGAAATCGGGATCGCAATCGTAATCGAAATGAAATGACACCCGATAACGATCCCGATTTCGATAGCGATCCAGTGGCAACGCGATATGCCGCAATGGGTCCCGGTCAGGAACCAGAGCCAGGGAAAAGTGTAAACCGAAAAATGAAGGATGCCTAATAATTGGAGTATTTTATGGTAAAAATAGACTTACCAATATGGTGAATTCAACAATCCTTTAACTTTATTTATGGAAACCTTAATGCGCACGTTCGAATTAGAGCAATCCGATAAGGAAATCGCGTCCCATGCCGGCCTTGCACTGATTGGCGCCGCCATTCACAAGCACAGGTCTTTGTCGAATGCCATCGATGCCGCCTTACCCAAGCGTCATGGTATACCCAGCAGCGATATGGTCAAAACCTACCCAAGAAATCCACCTCAACGTAGTGTCTACTATGCCCTCGGCGGATTATTCTCCGTGCAACCCGTTGGCACAGG
>JAAELZ010000654.1 GCA_024226105.1 Pseudomonadota bacterium
AATAATCCTATTATTTAAATTTTGGAAACGCTAAATGTGGCTTTCGTACAAGATTTCATAATTGTATCATAAGTTGTATCATAGGTTGCATCATATTTGTATCATAATTGTATCATAATTGTATCCTAGCAGCACCCTGACTGTCTCGCGGCTGCGCCAGGACACCGTCTTCTGCCTCCGCGTGGCGCCGGCAGGCCAGTGCAGCCCCCGCGGTGGCAGGGCGCCATGCACCTTACAATTCAGGCCGTCTGGGACAGCGGGTCTGCGGCAGGGGGCCAGCCCTAAAAAAAAAGAAATCAGCGGACGCAGAACGACGGCACGCATGCCACCACCGTGCCGCCTGCAGTTCAAGTTGCATCGTCTCGCTAAGTCGCCGAAAAAGCAAAGCGGCGTCATCAGAGGAGCCAGGCTGGTAAGCGACTGACCCTCAATTCGAGATGTGAGTGAACATGAACAAAAGAGCCTGACTCCGGTGTTTGCGAAAAAAATGACCGGACGCACAACCATAAAGGTTCTGTTCATTATTCCCGTGCCCCCTTCATTTCAATGTTGGGCTGCACGCGCTGGGGGCGGCAATCAGCTTTGGTCATTTTTTCGCAGCGCCATCACTCCTGCGAATCTCGACATTGGAATTAAGGGGTCAGGGGAATAACGTCTGACATGTGATGCTTA
>JAAELZ010000655.1 GCA_024226105.1 Pseudomonadota bacterium
TGACTCTCATCAATAAATAGTAAGCCGTCTTTTGGGATATAGTCCATCAGGGTCGGTGGTGCTTCACCCGCCTTACGCCCCGACAAGTAGCGGGAATAATTCTCAATGCCAGTGCAATAGCCCAATTCACGCATCATTTCCAGATCATACTCAGTGCGTTGTTTGAGTCGTTGCGCTTCGACCAGTTTTCCTTCGGCCTCAAGATTCCGATGCCGCTCGCGCAATTCCTCACGAATGTCGTCAATTACACCGAGCACCGTCTCTCGCGGCGTTACATAGTGACTTTTAGGATACACCGTTACACGTTGCAATTTTTCTTCGACCGCACCGGTCAAAGGATCAAAACGCGTTATATTTTCGATTTCATCGCCAAACAACTCAAGGCGTACCGCCAACTGCTCGGATTCCGCCGGATAAATATCAATCACATCGCCTCGCACCCGGAACGTACCGCGACGCAATTCGATATCGTTACGCGTATATTGCAATTCAGCCAGTCGCCTGAGTATGGCGCGTTGATCCATCTGCGTGCCCTGGCGCACGTGCAGTATCATTTTATGGTACGACTCTGGGTCACCCAAACCATAGATTGCCGACACGGTCGCCACAATTATCGTATCTCGACGCTCAATCAGGGCCTTGGTGGCGGACAGGCGCATCTGATCAATATGATCGTTTACAGAAGCATCTTTTTCGATATAGGTATCAGAACTCGGCACATAGGCTTCAGGTTGATAATAATCATAATAGGAGACGAAGTATTCCACCGCATTGTGCGGGAAAAAATCACGCATTTCAGAGTAGAGTTGCGCCGCCAGAGTTTTATTCGGCGCCAGAATAATCGCAGGACGCCCGGTCGTTGCGATGATATTAGCCACCGTAAAGGTTTTACCTGAACCCGTAACCCCGAGCAGGGTTTGGTATAGTTCACCCGCCTCAAGCCCTTCCAGCAAAGCCTCAATCGCTCTGGGCTGATCCCCCGCAGGCTGATATTGGCTGACAAGTTGCAGCATAGATTGTGTCATTTATCTGAAAATTGTAGTTTTGCTAAACGTATAGCCTGATACGATTATTGTGCAACACCCGATTAAATTTCACGACGATCGCTAAAAGCCTGGTTCAACGTACCGGCATCCATGTACTCAAGCTCTCCTCCAACCGGTACACCTCTGGCCAGGCGAGTTACAGACACACCCTGCTGATGCAGTAAATCAGCAATATAGTCTGCAGTGGCTTCCCCTTCCAGGGTTAAATTCGTAGCCAGAATAACTTCATTTATAGCACCCGACTGAATCAGATCAAGCATTTGTGATATGCCCAGTTGCTCAGGACCGATTCCATCGAGCGGAGACAAGTGCCCCATTAACACAAAATACATGCCTGCAAAGGCACTCGCCTGCTCAATAGCTTCTACATCAGCAGGTGTTTCGGCAATACACAACAATGTGCTGTCACGGCGTTGTGAGGCACAAATAGTGCATAAATCACTTTCGGAGAAATTATTGCATCGCTGACAGTGATTTACCTTTGCTAAAGCGGACTTGATCGCCTCGGAAATAGAAAAAGCACCCTCTCGATCACGTTCGAGTAAATAAAAAGCCATGCGTTGCGCCGATTTCGGGCCAACGCCCGGCAATCGCTGCAAGGCAAGCTGGAGTTGTTCTACCGAGCGGGAATCAGGCATATGATATAAGCTGTAAAAAAGGGGGTCATCGCCGGAAAAACTGGGAGAGATTTAGCACGCACTAAAAAGGTAACTTCAGGCCGCCAGGCAGATTCAGCCCCTCGGTAAGTCCGCCCATTTTTTCCTGTGTCGTCGCTTCAACTTTTCTAAGCGCGTCATTAAAAGCAGCGGCGACCAGATCTTCAAGCACATCAACCTCGTCACCGGCCAGCTCAGGATCGATTTTTACACGCCGTACGTCATGCCGGCAACTCATAACAATACTCACCAGCCCTCCCCCGGACTGGCCTTCAACTTCCATTTCCGCCAGCTCATCCTGTGCTTTTTTCATATTTTCCTGCATGGCTTGCGCCTGCTTCATCATGTTACCCAAACCTTTCATTACTCACCTCTTTCAATAACTTGTTTAAAAACTTATCAGGTGTCTGCCGGATTTAACATATCTTGTTCAAAAATCATGAATATCGATAAAGTCAGCTTATCTTGCTCGTCAAATGGAACAACCATTTTCCTCCCATAACAAACTGATTTTATTCGATCTCTTGAATTTTGCTCCAAAACAGCTAAACCCGGCAGATACCTGGTCTGAAATACTCAAAACTGTCAAACGCCAAACCACAGAGAACTCAGAGCCAACCGGGAAAATACTCAGTGTATTCTCTGTGGTTTCTGTTTAGAAATCAGCCTGCCGCCAGATTCAGGCAAACCAGAGCATATTATAAACCTGATCAATTTCGATTCAGTTTATCGGCTTAATCGAGGCATCATCAATGTCGGCATCAAACAGGGATACCAGTTCTTTTACATTTTCATCTTCTTTGAAGTCCTCACGCGTTTTTTCAAGGTTTGCCCGCTCACGTTCCGCTATGACTCCCGAAGCGGTCTGTTCACGCGCGACTTCACCAAATTCAACATTGATTTTAAATTTCTGTCCGCTGCCCTGTTGCAACGCATCGCTTATTTGCTGCATTCTGTCAGCTGATTGCAAGCTCTTATATTTGTCGTCCAACTGTAGGTTAAGTACGCCTTCTTTGAACGACAAAGGCGTCATGTGCACCACCAGTTGACGCGCCATGCCCTTCAAACCGATTTTGAGGACAAAATCAGACCAGACACTGATATTGTCGACCAGCGAATTGATTTCCATCATTTCACCTGGCAGATACAATGATTTCGCACGAAGCTGCTCAGGTTGCTCCCGCTTCAGGCTCCGCCTCTCAGACTGTGTTTCAACGGGAATTGCTTTGGGTCTGTCAATCTTCGAAGCTGATTTTAAATGGCGTTTCAAGTCTGTATTCTGTAAGCCACCTTCAAGAAAGGGTTCAACCTCTTCAGCAATTTTGGCGGGCGCCTTTTCGGCAGCATTTCCCGCGACGGATGGTACTGGCGCAGAAGCGCTATTAGAGGCCGGGCCATCCGATACCGATTTGGCACTTTGCACAGATCGATCTACGGGTTTCTTGCCCACAGGCACCGCTCCCTCTCCCGGCTTGAAAGCCATTAAACGCAGTAATACCATTTCAAACCCGGTTCTGGGATCCGGGGCAAGCATAAAATCCCGTTTGCCGTTTAGCGTGATCTGATAGTAAAGCTGGATTAGTTCAGGCGTAAACAAAGCGGCCAGACGCTCAATGTCTTCGCGCGCAAACCCCTTCCATTCAATGGCTTCTGGTGCGAACTGATACAGGGCCAGTGCATGCAAATACGATAGCAGATCATCCAACGCCGTTCTCAAATCCTGGGCAGCCTGTATCAACTGAGTGGAGCAATCCATGAGCGCCAATCCATCCCCCTGTGCCAGCGCGTCGAGTATGGCGACAATGGTTTGCCCATTAACCAGGCCCAGCATATCCCGAATACTCGATTCCGTCAGCTGCCGGTCACTATAGGCAATAGCCTGATCCAGCAAGCTCAGGGCATCCCGCAAACTGCCGTCAGCGGCACGTGCCAGCAAGCTCAGCGCAGCGGGTTCAGAGTTTATTGCTTCACTCAGCAAAATCGTGGACA
>JAAELZ010000656.1 GCA_024226105.1 Pseudomonadota bacterium
TGGCAAGCACTGGCACCCCGGCTTTTTTTGTGCATCCCGGTGAGGCCAGTCACGGTGATTTGGGCATGATCACGCCGCAGGATATTGTGATCGCACTTTCCAATTCCGGTAACACGCCGGAGATTTTAATGATTGTCCCTATCGTCAAGCGCATGGGGGTGAAACTGGTATCACTGACCGGAAAGCCGGGTTCAGAACTGGCTATCAGCTCGGATGCGCACCTGGATGTCGGGGTTTCACGCGAGGCCTGCCCGCACAATCTGGCGCCCACGGCGAGTACTACTGCCGCATTGGCGATGGGAGATGCGCTGGCGGTGGCAGTATTGCAGTCCAGGGGGTTTTCGGCAGATGATTTTGCGCGAACGCATCCCGGCGGGATGCTGGGTAAACGCCTGCTTTTGTATGTAAATGATATCATGCACTGCGGCGATGAAATCCCATTGGTGAAACATTCGGCGAGTTTTAAAGATGTGCTGCTCGAAATGACCGGGAAATCACTGGGCATGACGGGCGTGGTGGATGAAAACAGGCGGCTGATCGGGATTTTTACCGATGGCGATTTGCGCCGTACCTTGAGCCAGGCGGTGGATCCGGAGAATATAAGTGCTACCGATGTGATGACAAAAAACCCTTACACAGTTTCGCCGGATACGCTGGCTGCAGAAGTGGTCAAGACCATGCGCGAGCACGCGGTACATGGTCCACACGCCATTAATGCGGTATTCATTACTGATGAAGAGAATACAGTCCTCGGTGCACTCAATACACATGACCTGCTACGTGCGGGCGTGGTGTAAACAATAACTTCGGAGCAATGAATACTGTCCTAAATCGCCATAATATTGTGCTGTTTATGGTGCTCTCGATGCTGGTGGTGCTTTCCACGTGGATGCAGTTTGGTTTGCTGGAAGAACCCGAGCCGCAGAGTACGGCGAAAGCGGTAAATGATCCGGATTACTATGTAGAGTATTTTACTTCCTATGGTGTCGATGAGGAGGGTAAGCAGTATCAGCTGGAAGCAGATCGTATGGTTCACTACCCGCTGGACAACAAGGCTCTCCTCGATCGGCCGCATTTGATACAGAACCTTGAAGAAGGGGGGAGTCCGACACATATTTACGCCGATTCAGGGTGGTTATTTTCCAATGGTGACGAGATATTGCTGACCGATAATGTTAAAGTCATCCGCACGCAGGGGCAGGGGCTCGGTGGTGCAGCGACAACGGATCGAATGCGTATCAAATTGAAATCGGGAGACTAAATATTCAGACCATGAAGAAATCTTTATCACTTTTGCTGGGGCTTGTTTTAGGCTTTGGTCTTATAGCTCCGTCGTACGCCTATGACACTGATCGGGATCAGCCTGCCACCCTGGATGCGGATGAATTTGATATGGATTTTCAGACCGGCGTCAGAACCTACCGCGGCAACGTGGTGTATCAGCAGGGTTCGATCCGGCTTTTTGCAGATGAATTGGTTGCTCATTTTAAAGACGGTGAGTTGCAACGCGCGGTGGCACGCGGAAACCTGGCCGAGTTTCGTCAGCGGCCCGATGACAGTGAAACGGATGTGGTCGGCGTAGCGCTGCGTATTGAGCTCAATGAGGTTAAGCAAACTGTGATTTTGCGAGACCGGGCCAAGGTAACGCAGGATGCAAATACGGTCACCGGTAAAAAGATTGTCTATAACATGCTCACCGAGAAGGTCAAAGTACGAAGCGGAAAGAAAAAACCGACCAGAACCAAAGTACAGCCCACGGCCGATGGCGGGACAGAGGCGCCTGCTGCAGTTGAAGAGGATACGGCGCGCCCACGTATTGTTATCCAGCCCCGTAACTAGGCGAAGTATGAGTGTTGAACAAAAACCGGGGGGAGCTGTGCGCCCGGCCCTGAGTGGAAATACGCTACTGGGGCAGGATCTGATAAAAATCATCCGCGGTAAAACGATTGTCGATAAAGTCACGCTTAAGGTGAGTAGTGGTGAAGTTGTTGGTTTGCTTGGGCCGAATGGAGCAGGAAAAACCACCAGTGTTAATTTGTTGATCGGCCTGATTCGTAACTATGGCGGGGAGGTCTATTTCAACA
>JAAELZ010000657.1 GCA_024226105.1 Pseudomonadota bacterium
CAGCGACAGGCAGCGTAATACAGGAACCAGGAGATACAGGAGCCAGGAAGCCCAGGATCGGCAACCGGAACGCACCGCCAGGCACAAGCCGGTTGCCGAGTAAGCGAGCCAGGGACGCGCCAACGCCCCAAACTCACTCCCCATCCTGCCCCCTTCCTGAGAATTGTCAATGGATATTCAACAATTATTTCGGGAACACCCGGAATTCCGGTCAAAAAAATCAAACGTGTACATTGCAGGGCTTCAAAAGCCCATCATTCGCAGGAACGGCGCAAGAGTGCGGTTTTACTGCGGTTTTACAAACAACATGCCGCGTCGCGAAGGCGAACACCGCAAAGGCAAAGCCTGCGGCGGCAGCCCGCTGCTCGATCTCGCCAACCAACTTGGGATCGAGTGGGAGATTGTGGCGATCTGGGATGCCAGCCGCGCCTTCGAAAGATACATCAAGAAGCAACGGCACATGGAACGCTTTGTCAAGGCGTATCAAGAGGAAGTGCCGTTCGAAGAGAAGATTCCATTCTTTTAAAATCAACTTTGCGGCCGTCGCCAGGTGGACCCTTCGGGTTTTTCGGCGATGGCCGCAGCCAACCCAGGAGGGAATTATGTTTCAGAAAATCAATTATTCCGACACGGGAGCAGGTCTCCCGTGGGAAGTCAGATTTGATTATTTGCGCGGAAATGGCTGGTCAACTTCGGAAATTATTGTACTCGAAAAAAGAGAAGAGGAGGAAGCCAAAGCCCGGAAAGCAACCCAGGAAGCAAGGCAACCGAAGGAGGGCGCACATGCTAAAAATCACACTAAAAAGTAAACGATTCCAATTTGCGATCAGCGAGGGCATGACTGCGATCCTCATCATCTACGGCGTCATCCTGCTCTTGTGTGCCATCCTGCAAGTGTGGCGCATCATGGCAATGTATCTCATGTATTTAGTGATCGCCTTTCCCTACGCGCATCTGGAAATGAAATGTCGAGAACGCAAGGAGCAGGAGCAGCAGAAGCAGGAGCGCAGGCGCAGGGGTGACAATTGGCAGGAAAAGCACAAAAAAATCTACAGGCTGAAAAGGCTTGATAATCAGTCATTTTCAGGCATGGACACCGAAGAAGAATGAAATGAAATTGCACTATGTCACTTTACCAAGCAGCCCCTGCGCCCATCGGCGCAGGGGCTACTTCTTTTTCGAATGTCCCGCTTTGCA
>JAAELZ010000658.1 GCA_024226105.1 Pseudomonadota bacterium
ATTTCTGCTGAGCGGCAAGCAGGTCGCTCTGAGCAGTTTGTAAAGGAATCGTCTGAAGAAATAAGAGAGCAACGCCGAGACCTAAGGGAACGGTCAAGCAAGGGAAATAGAACCGAGTCGTGGTTTTTTTTTCACCGAACCAGGCGGAGTCAAAAATGAGCGATAGCCCATTTTTGGCTAGTTGGCACCGCCCTGCGCATACCCGAAGGGGTTACCACTGGAGCGCCGCAGGCGCGAGTCGAGTGTATCACCCGTAGGGGTTACAGTTCGAAGCGCCGCAGGCGCGAGTCCAGACTATCACCCGAAGGGGCTCTTTTGCGCCGCAGGCACCGACAGGCGCCCGTTCATTATTTAACATATATAATAATGATAGTGCGTTTCCAGTCCGACCCGACCCCCGACCCCCGACAACTTCTAATAGTTAACCAGGTCGCAGTTCTGGCGCGAAGCGCCTGAAACTTTCAGGCAATCACCAGGGGCATATTTCTAGATATACTTTAAAGTATGGGCTGCGTAGCAGCCCATTAGCGGATTTTATCTCATGAAAACACCTATTTCCCAATGACTTGGTAGTTTTTGTGTTTATATAGTCATTTTTTTGTCTTTTCGAACCTCAATTGTAGAGTCTTTCGAACCGTAATACAGGGTCTATCTTACCTTTATAGTTGAATCTTACTTACTTTAAACAAGTATCACCCGGAGGGGTTACCGTTATTCGCATCTACGCACTTTTTTGGACCTTGCGAACTCGGCCAAAGTGACTGTATGAACCGTTATTAGAGGGACTGTATGTACTGCAGTGGTGCAGGGGGGGGGTCTGGGGGGGTCTCCCCCCAGGTCTGCGCGTCGATTGTAGGGTCTATCTGACCGTTATTAGAGAGTCTACACTTACCGCAACCATAGATCACCCGAAGGGGCGAATGCGCACGGCATTTACGGCAAAAATTGTGCACAAAAAGCACAAAATGGGCGAAAACGACGATTTTGGGCAAAAATCACGATTTTTGCAAAACTTGCAGACAAGTCGCGGAGCGACTTGTCAATGAAGCAGGGCGGTGCCAACGAGCCAAAAATGGGCTATCGACCATTTTTGGCTCGTTGGCGCTGCCCTGC
>JAAELZ010000659.1 GCA_024226105.1 Pseudomonadota bacterium
CTGACACTGGTTGATAAGTGGATCATTTCCCGACTGCAACATGCCGAAGCTGAAGTAACGCGCGGTTTCGAAAGCTACCGCTTTGACCGCTCTGCAACGGCTATTTATGAGTTTGTCTGGAACGAGTATTGCGACTGGTACCTGGAACTGTGCAAACCGGTATTAAACAGTGATGATACCCCGGCCGATATCAAAGCGGGCACGCGCAGAACCCTGGTGCGCGTGCTGGAAACGGCGATGCGCCTGGCGCACCCGGTGATGCCTTTTATTACCGAAGAAATCTGGCACAAGGTCGCCCCCCTGGCCGGCAAAGAGGCGGGCACCATCATGCTGGAGGCCTTCCCCGTTGCGCAAACTGAAAAAATTAATCCCGAAGCTGAGGCGGGTATTAAATGGGTGCAGGAATTTATTCTGAGCATACGTAAAATTCGCGGGGAAATGGATATCGCGCCGGGCAAACCACTTGAGGTTTATCTTGCGAATGCTTCAGAGGCAGACAAGGGTGCGGTCGAAACGCATTTGAACCTGTTAAAGTTTGTCGGGCGAGTAGGCCGGGTAACGGTGCTGGACGATGAAAGCAAAGCGCCGGAGTCGGCCGTGGCCCTGATCGGCGACTTAAAGGTTCTGATTCCCCTGGCGGGCCTGATTGACAAGGATGCGGAACTGGCGCGACTTGGCAAGGAAATCGAAAAAGCCAAAGCCAATATACAACGTACGCAGGGCAAGCTGTCTAATGCAAATTTTACCGACAAGGCTCCGCCCGCGGTGGTTGATAAAGAGCGTGAGAAGTTGCTATCGGGCGAGAAACTGATCGAGAATTTGAACGCGCAACTGCTTAAGATTCAAGCTCTTTAGGGCGCCTTTATCAATACTGTCAGAGCAGGTATTTATAGAAGTGCCCGCTAGCTGGACTTGACCCTGAATTTATAGGGTGTTACCCGGATTTCGTGAATGGTCAGTCGATCCGGGGTTTCCAGTGGATCGATGCGGATATATCGGCAGGATTTACCATTAAAATCCATATCCAGCCGAATTACCTGCCTGCCTTTTAGATAACGCTGGTGCTTTGCATTACGAAATTTGAAGCCGTTTCCGATGTCATAAAATACGCGTAACAAACCTTTTTTCCCGGCGGTAAACTCTATTTCGATCGCCGCGTTTCGTGCAATTTGGCGGCATATATCAGCATCCAGAAATAGCATCGGGTCCGTGCTGGTGGCGGTGATGACTAATCCTGCGTCACTTCGCTCCAGTTCCATATTACGGATATTTTCGTCTTTGATCGTGTTCGGCGCTATTTTGATTGTTCGGGCGTTGTGAATGAACAGTTCGCCTGGATGATAATAGTTTTTTAGTGTTGTCAGCATGCAAATGCCGGAAACAAAAATGCTGCCCAGGGCAAAGATTGTGAAAACGATATATTTAAAATGGAGCGGCCACACCCCGGTCAGGCGCTGATGAATTGCAGTCAAGCCATAAGCCAGCATTAGTACAAAAACACCGCCTGCCGCAATAACGTATTTGCCCTGAAATTGTACGTCAATATAGGCAACAAAATAAGCGTAGAACAGGTAGCTCAGGCCTAACCAGAACAACAAAGCAGTTAACAATACCGTGAAG
>JAAELZ010000660.1 GCA_024226105.1 Pseudomonadota bacterium
AATATAGGTATCTTCACTTTGCAGTAGTTTTGCGATATCTGTGCTACGTTGCAGCATACGGTCCTGAACGTATTCCTTTTTCTGGCCTTCAAGGCGCGAGAAAACCAGTTCTTTATCGATCAGGCTGGCGGGCAGTTTATTAAGCGGCCCGAAATAAGGCAGTTCTTCGGGCGTGCGCGCGCCAAAAAAAAGCAATATTATTCCGGCGCCCCCGGGCATGGTGCGACGTCGCCTTTCCGTCATTGCCCTGAAGGGAGCCGAACCGGTGCCCGTACAGATAAATATCAGGTTAGCCGCAGGATGATCCGGCATTAGAAAACTTGCGCCAAAAGGCCCGGTTACCAGAACTTCATCACCTTTTTTAAGGTCGCAGACATAGTTCGAGCCAATCCCGTATTTCACTTTTCCATTTTCTTCATACACCACACGCTTTACCGTAAGCGACAGGTTATTGTGGTTGGGCCGCTCACCATCGCGCGGGCTGGCAACCGAATACAGGCGAATATTGTGCGGGCGCCCTTTGTCATCCAGGCCCGGGGGGATGATGCCGATACTTTGGCCCTCAAGCACCGGAAAGGCAATGGCGCCAAAATCCAGTATGATATGCCTGATATCCGATTCCGTCTGTTCGCCCGTGATGCGAAAATTGCCCGCCACCCGTGCGCTCAGCGCATTTTCTCTTGAGTAAATATTGATATAGGGGTGAGCCGCCGAGGTAGGTGGCACGGCTTTTCCGCCCTGGCCCAGATGCGCCTGCTCAAGAATTTCACTGGCTTCTGATTCCAGCGCATCTTCAGATTCAGTGCTGTCCCCGGGATCGGTATTCGATGGTATCTCCTGCTCTTCGGGTAACTCTTCCCAGCCAAACTGTTCATCTATCGACCAGGGGCTTACTACCATGCGCCAGTTATCCACGGCACCGGTTGGGCAGGGGCCGAGGCAATCCCCGCAATACCTGCAAATAGATGCATCGACAACGTAATTGCTCTGGTCATGCGTGATCGCACCAATTGAGCAGGTTTCTTCGCAGGTATTGCAACGAATGCAAATCTCCGGATCAATTAAATGCTGCCGAACAGGATTCATGGCTTTTCTCTGATCCGTACCCTCAGGAATACAGTTTCACGTATTCAAAATCACCCGGCTGCTTATTGATGCCAACACGGGGTGCCGCAATCCAGCCTGCATACTGGCCTGTTTCAGTACACGGCTTCATGAGCGACTGGATGTAATCGCCATCTTCAGTGGTACACAGCCAGTCATCTTTTTTTGCATTCCACTCGGTCTCACTGACAACATCGCCTTCAGGCGTAATGAAGTCTTCGGAGAAGGTGCCCACTTTACGGGAAAAACCCTTGAAGGGCAGCTTGAGTTCAAAATCAAAACCCGCTTTGCTAATGATTTTATTCCAGCGACCGACACCACCCGCGGCATCCACATGGTAGTCGTCCAGTAGGCGCGCATTAATGGCATTGTGGGCCGTTTCTTCAACTTCCATCACTTTTCCATCAACCACCCGGCTGACCCGATAGATATCATTATCCAGCACATGATCGTCTTCAATTTTTGTTTCTGCAAAGCGGCCTTTGATACCGGCAATAAACGCGGCGGCCCCGTTGGTTGATACTTCTGAACCAAACAAATCAGAGGTAACAGATACGTGGAAATTGATTTTTTTCTGCATGGTGGGCAAATCGATAACACCCAGTTTACGCACCGCTTCAATATCGTTTACATCGCTAATACCGGCT
>JAAELZ010000661.1 GCA_024226105.1 Pseudomonadota bacterium
AAACGGCGACGTTGCTCCATCGCATTTTCAAACGCCTGCACGTTTATTTTCTCGCCATCGACGTTCGCAACGGGAATCTGATTCGCGCCTTCAAAATAGGAGTTGATACCAAACAGGGCGAAAGGAATCGCAATGATTATAACGATTAACCAGGCTACCCAGCCCTGAGATTTTTTGCGTATGGTAAGCAGCATTACTGAACCCTGAATACTTTAATTTGATTGTTTAAAAGCTGATAGTTTAGCTTGGATATGGCACATAAAACTTAAATAAAAAAAGCGAGCCATAAAGGCTCGCTTTTTTAATAAATGGCGGAGCGGACGGGACTCGAACCCGCGACCACCGGCGTGACAGGCCGGTATTCTAACCAACTGAACTACCGCTCCAATATTTGGTGGGTGCTGAGGGGATCGAACCCCCGACCCTCGCCTTGTAAGGGCGATGCTCTCCCAGCTGAGCTAAGCACCCGAATTTCGAAGCAACAGCACTTGCTGCCCCGCAAAAGGCGCGCTAGTTTACGGCATCCTTCAGGGCTTTACCAGCCTTAAATTTAGGTAATTTTGCAGCCTTGATCTGGATCGCTTCACCGGTGCGAGGATTGCGACCGGTACGTGCAGCACGGTTAGAAATTGAGAAGGTACCAAAGCCGATTAGAGACAGTGAATCGCCTTTTGAAAGAGTGTCAGTGATAGCGGCTACGGTTGCGTCGATTGCGCGGCCAGCATCTGCTTTAGTAAGGTCTGCTGCAGCTGCAACGGCGTCGATCAGTTCTGATTTGTTCATAATGTTTCCTTTAGTGTGTTGAGAATGATTATTACCAGTGAATGAGCACAACAAAGCTTAGTTCATTTGAGATCTTACTGCCCAGATCAATAGTGCCGCTAACTCACTGCCTCACGCTTGCTTAAACGCGGAGCAGCTATTCTACCTGAGGCAGGCGATAGAGATAAACCTCCAAAGCGCACATTTTCAGGGTTTATAGCAAGTATTTTTTATTTAAGCATACGAAAAGCACTTGACTCGCCCAAGTTAACAAAAAACACCATTGCGGATAAACCAGTATTTTACTGATTTATCTCTATGGAACGAATTGGGTCTGATGCTCTGTTTATTTAGTGCTGTGTCGGTAACTCGGCTTGTGGCTTGGCAGTTTTTTTGCCACTTTTCCCTCTTGCCGATTTTTTCAGTGGCTTCAACGCCGTCACCAGTGCCGTTTCCATCACCTCATCCACCCAACGTACCGGTATGATTTCCAGACCCTCCAGCACGGTCTCCGGCATATCGGCCAGATCCTTTTCATTGTCGTGTGGAATTAACACCTGCTTTACACCGGCTCGCAATGCAGCGAGCAGCTTCTCCTTGAGACCCCCAATCGGTAGCACCTCGCCGCGCAAGGTGATCTCACCGGTCATCGCCACATCTGATTTAACTGCAATACCCGTCAGGGCTGAAACCATGGCGGTGCACATACCCACCCCTGCACTCGGCCCGTCTTTGGGTGTTGCGCCTTCGGGTACGTGAATATGAATATCCTTATTCTGATAAAACTCAGGATCAATACCCCAGCCTTCGGCGCGGCTACGTACCACAGTCATTGCGGCC
>JAAELZ010000662.1 GCA_024226105.1 Pseudomonadota bacterium
CTGGCATTAATCTGGATCATCGCATTGCTTTTGTTCGAAATTTTCTGGTCACGTCGAGCCTGGTGCCGATATGGCTGCCCAATCGGTTTAACCTATGGGTTGGTCGGCGCCATCTCGCCGTTCAAAATCAACTATAATCTGGAAAAATGCTTCCACGAAGGCGAATGCAAAAAAGTTTGCCTGGTGCCGCATGTACTCGATACAGTAATCAAAGGCCGTGCCACAAAAATCAGTGTTGATATCGGCGCAGATTGTACGCGCTGTGGCCGTTGTGTTGACGCCTGCCCTACTGAATCATTGACCTTTAATTTTAAGGGCATTGGTGATTACCTGTAGTAAGGGAAGCGCTGATCAACTCATGAACTCGCATCTTATGTCTAAAAAGTCCGACCTCGGCGTTACAAATCTTCGCAATAGCCATGCTATTACGTTCAATTTGTGCCTTGATGTCGAACATTTTGGTTCAAAATCTGCTTCGCTCAGAATTAATCAGCGCTTCCCTGTATGAAAATGACATGGATATGCTTTCAAATAGTCGAATGACTGACACCGATCAACAGGAGAAAACGATGCCCTCATCCCAGCCTTCGTTGAAATTCAATGGGGTTAGCAAATCGTTTGGACGTAACAAAGTACTGCAGGGCATCACGCTGGGCATTCATCCACACGATCGAATCGCATTGGTTGGTTCCAACGGCGCGGGCAAAACAACCCTGTTTCGCTGCCTGCTCGGAGAGTACAAACATGAGGGTGAAATACTGTTTGACGGCTTACACCCGAGGCAGAACCGCCACGCTGTACTGAGTAAAATTGGTTTTGTACCCCAGTTACCTCCACCACTTAAAATGCCGGTAGGCCAGTTAATAAAGTTTGCAGCGGACGTCTGTGAAAGCGACCCGGCAGAAATGCTGGCCGTGGTTGATGCCCTGGGCCTGGATTACGATAAAATTTCCCGACAGCCGTTCAATAAACTCTCGGGCGGACAAAAACAAAAACTCCTGATCAGCATGGCACTGGGACGCCCTACGGAATTGCTGGTCATGGATGAACCCGCGGCCAACCTGGATCCTGATGCGCGCCATGTTTTATTCAAGGAACTTGCCAAACGTGCGGGTGAGGTTGCGATGATAATATCCAGCCATCGCCTGGACGAAGTGGCAACGCTGGTGAATCGGGTGGTTGAAATGGACCAGGGGGAAATCGTGCTGGATGATGTGGTTGCTGACAGCCTGTCAATGAGCGCGATGCTCAATTGCTCGGTAGAACTGACCCGGGAAGAACCTTCATTTGGCAAGGTGATGTTTGAGTGGGGCTTTGAAGCAAGCTCCGGGAACTTAATCTGGCGCGGCCAGGTCGCCAGCCCGGATAGATTACGTTTCCTGGGCGTATTATCACGCTACTCCGGGATTATGGCAGGCATCAATATGGAACAACGGTAGTGAAATACCTGGTTTACGCCCCGGGCGTCGTATTTGCTATATTCAGTCTGATGCTATTAGGCGCTTGCAGTAACGAACCCGAAACCGGCCCGGCCGAGGTACGCTGGGATCGGGAAGTGTGTGAGCGATGCGTTATGACCGTGAGTGACCCGAACTTTTCCGCGCAAATACGCGGTGGCCCGGTGGGCGAAAAACAAAAATTGGTGAAATTTGATGATCTGGGCTGCGCCGTTATATGGCTGGATCAACAAAGCTGGAAAGATAACCCTGCGATTGAAATCTGGGTAACCCAGTACCGAAGCGGTGACTGGATTGATGCCAGACAGGCACACTACATTAAGAACCAGCTGACACCGATGAATTACGGCCTCGGCGCACAACTTGAAGCCGCAACCGGCGCTTTAAGTTTTGCACAGGCACGCGAACACATATACAAAGTAGAAGAAGAGCTCAACCTTCATGGTGGTGTTATACACCAGACTCCACCGCTATCCCCCAACAACAGTACTCCTGAATAAACATGCTGCGTCACCTTAAATTAACCGCCTTTGCAGATATTAACGAATCTTTGCGCGCGCGCTGGTTTCTGATTTATACGCTGGTATTTGGCGGCATTGTGGTTGCCCTTTTTGTCACCGGCCTGACCGAATCACGCGTCATGGGTTTCACCGGCCTGTCCCGCCTGCTGGTGACTTATTTACAGATCACCATGGCCATACTACCCGTATTTGTGCTGCTCACCACCGTTCGCTCGGTCGCAGGCGATCGCGAGGCAGGTGTATTTGAATACATGCTCTCCCTGCCCGTCAGCCTGTCGGCCTGGTTCTGGGGCAAG